>NZ_CP085158.1 GCF_022788695.1 Pseudosulfitobacter sp. DSM 107133 | reverse complement strand
TTATAAGCCCTGACTTCGGTTGGGTCCGAGTTCGACTCGATTCTGCTTCAATGGTAGCACGGTTCTGAGTAAAAGATAAAGATACCACGCGCCTATAGGTTTCAGGCGCTTATTTTGAGGCTCAGTGGCTCCAGAAACTCCAATCTTGAACGCGTTCAAGATTGGAGTTTAAGTCGGCCGACCAGAGCGAAGCCGATCAACCATGCATGTTTCACGCCGCGTCTTTCGGACCCCAGGAGATGACCGTCCTAGTTGGTGGCTTTGCCCATGTTTGCGTTGAAGCCGTGATCACAGATGCTCACCGTGAAGTAGCCAGCGCCGGTCTCCCCTTTCTGAATCTTCTAGATGCCGCCGCACTCGGTCAGCTTGCCTCACGGGGAGCGTCCGGCGACGCGTTGCGCGAAGGCAGTCCTGTTCGACCTCGCGACGGGTTCGATGGTAATTTCCAGGTCGGAGGTCAAGATGGAGATTGAGCCGAAGCCTTTGGCGGTTTCATTGTCAGCGCTTGTGAAACTGATGCAGCCCGAAGGGTAGCTGCGCGGTTGACCAAGGCCTGACCACGCTGGATGCGAAGCGCCGCATAGAAGGGTAGGGGAGGAAGATGGGCCACAGCCGTTGTAGACGGGGCGGCCGCTGCGATGTGCATTCCATGCAACAGGTACGCACCGGGAGACCTGCGGGGACCGGAAAAAATGCCACAGGGAAATGCGCGGCGTACTTAAGACTGAACAAAACAAGTAGACCCCTTACTCTCGTGCACGTGCGCAACAAGCGTTGCGCTATAGTGCTCTCAACAGCCCGATCCCTTGCTCAAGAGGCATTGCACGAACGCCTTCGGCCACGGGGACGTCATGCTCTCCGGCGTAGATCAACAGCTTCCGGCTGGCCTTGATGTCTTCCGCGCCCACATAGAACCCGCGCGAGACCTTTGGCGCAGTCGTGCGCTTGATCTCAACGGCCCAGATGTCGCCCCCAGGCAGGCGAAGGACCAAGTCAAGTTCAGCTCCGGCAGAAGTGCGATAGAAGAAGGGTTCGGTGCCGGTTGGTGCAGCGGCAAGAAGGGCCTCGATACAGAACCCTTCCCAACTGCCGCCAACGACGGGGTGCCCGAGCAAGCCCTCGATTGTCCCAATGCTTAACAGGGCATGCACGACCCCGCTGTCGCGGACATAAACCTTTGGCGATTTCACCAAACGCTTGCCGACATTCTCATGCCAGGGCTGCAGTCGCCGCACCAGCATGAGATCAACGAGCAGATCGAGGTAGCGTCCAATCGTTTGGCCGGAGACGCCCAGCCCCTCGGCGAGGGCTGCAGCGTTCAATAGACCACCTTGCACATGCGCAAGCATTGTCCAGAAACGCCGCAAGGTTGCGGCTGGAATACGCGGTCCGAGGGCAGGGATGTCACGTTCCAGATATGTACGCAGAAAATCTAGACGCCAATCCATGCTGGCTTGATCGCTTGAAGCCATGAAGCTGTCAGGAAAGCCACCACGCAGCCAGAGCGCATTCAACTGATCAGCCCCCACCTCAGTAAGCTGTAGAGGGGGCATTTCGATATACCTGACACGTCCAGCAAGGGATTCTGCCGACTGTTGGAGTAGGACGTTGGAGGCTGATCCCAAGAGCAGAAACTGGCCCGCTCGAAAACCGGCCCGCCTGCGCTGGTCGATCTGACCACGCAGGCTCTTGAACAGGCCAGGCATCTGCTGCACCTCATCGAGGATGACGAGTTTTCCCGCCTGTTCATCCAGATATAGATCCGGTTCGGTCAGGATCTGCCTGTCCGCATCTCGTTCTAGATCAAGGTATACCGATGGTTGCTCCGAAGCGATGTCTAGAGCGAGCGTGGTTTTCCCAACCTGCCGGGGGCCGAGGAGGACAACAGCAGCTTGGCTCTCGAGCGCGGATTGCACAAAGTGATGAGTTTGGCGCTTATACATACCTTGCAATTACTCCACACGATGGAAGATTTGCAAGGATAAACTGCTTAGCGGGCAAAGTTGCCACTCAATTGGAGATGTCGCCTGATGTGACGAACAGGCTTAGCGTCAAAACTCACTCATAGTATCCCAAGCCGCTTCGCCCGCTCCAGCAACATCTTCACTGATGATGGCTGCCAGCTTGTCCGGCCGCGGGGTGTGCACTCACGCATGTTCTCCAAGCGGGCGCAGATGGCCTGAAGCGTAATGTCGGGATCGGCGCCCTTGATACCCGCGACGATAGCAGGCAGGCGATCATCTCGCGCACGCGGGCCCGCGCGATCAAGCACGGTCGCGGGGAGGAACCCATCGCGGACGTAGCGGTTCACAGCGCGCAGCAAACGGCTTTGCGTCCAGCGCCGGGCCTCGGGTAGGGGGCCGTTGATGATGCGCACCACATCTTCCCAAGCCAGATCGGGGCGCAGCCGACGCACATGGGGCACCCAATCCTGCGCAGTTTCATTCAGGCGTTCCATATATCCGTCCTGTCGCGCCAGTCGGACCTTGCGTAGCGCAGCCGGATCCCGGGCGCGCAGGCCAGGGTTTCCGCCGACCCGCCCCTTTGTTCGTGCGCTGGCAAGCCCAGCCTTGGTCCGTTCACGGATCAGGGCGCGCTCGAACTCGGCTGCTGCACCCAGAACCTGCAGCGTGAACTTGCCCTGCGGGGATCCGGTGTCGATCGGGTCCTGAATCGAGCGGAAGAAGGCGCCCTTTGCTTCCAGCCGTTCGATCACCTCCAGCAAATGCGACAGCGACCGCGCCAGCCGGTCGATGCGCACCACCACCAGCGTATCGCCCTTGCCGATCCGTTCCAGCACCCGCGCCAGCACAGGCCGCGCACGATCACCGCCAGAAGCCTGTTCCTCATGGATTTCGACACAGCCCGCTGATTTCAGCGCCTGCGACTGGGGCAGGGGGGTCTGACCCTCGGTCGATACTCGCGCATAGCCTATCAACGGCATCAAATCCTGCCTTTTGCAGTTTAGGATACGGGTAATAAACGACCGAATGAGCGCGCGATCAGAGACCGGCAGCCTTGGTCAGGTTCACCCGGAACCGGTCGCGGCGCCGCTGGTAGCGGCGGGTCATCTCGGCGGAGGCGTGGCCGAGCTGCTTTTGGACATGGCGTTCATCGACCTCGGCCGAACTGGCGAGACCGGCGCGCAGGCTGTGGCCGGAGAAGAGGGCGAGGCGGTCTTTCTCGGGCAGGTCGGATCGGATGCCGGCATCCAGGACCGTGCGCTTGATCAGGCGCGCCACATGTTTGTCGTCCAGCCGCGTGTCAGATGCGCGTTTGCCATCGCGCGAGATTCCCACAAAGACCGGCCCGAAGTCGATCTTGGCAAAGTGCAGCCATTGCTCGAGCGCATGGACGGGGCAGGTCTGATCCTTGGAGCCGCGGCCAATCTCGACCTCACGCCAGCCGGTCTTGGCATTGAGAGTGAGCAGGGCACCATTGTCAAATATCTCGATCCAGCCGCCGGAATCCGGCGTGTCATCCTTGTGCACATCAAGACTGACGATTTCCGAGCGGCGAAGGCCTCCGGCGTAGCCCATCAGCAGGATCGCGCGATCCCGCAGCCCGCGTAGGTCGTAGGGCAGGGTGGCGACCATCGCGACGATGTCCGCAGCCAGGATCGCCTCCTTTTGCACAGGCGGTCGCGCGTGCTTGCGTTTGATCCCGGCGAGGACGGTCGCGATGTGGCGGTTCTTGCGATCGAGGGTGAAACCGCGCTGCGCGTAGTTCCATGCGAGACCGGACAGACGGCGGTCGATCGTGCTGACCGACAGGGGGCGGGACGCCAACTGCGACGGGGAGGGGCCTGACCCGGAGGCAAGATCAGCGAGGTAAAGGCCGATCACTTCGGATGAGGGGGGCAGGGGCTCCACCCCCCTCATCCGGCACCAGCGTGCGAAGTGCGTCCAGTCTTTCGCGTAGGCCTTCAGCGTGTTGTCTGAGGCAGCGGCGCGGGCGTAGTCGCGAGCGGTGTCGACCAGGCGATCGAGACTGCCGGAACCGGCGACATGAGCGGGCAGAGCGATGCCGTCGCTTTTCTCTTGATCGCTCTCGTCGACGTGAGCATCATCAAGTTCATCAGAGGGCGTTGACGTCGACTTCTCGGTCTCTGAGGGCATTTTCCACTGAATCTGTCGGTCTGCCGGAATTTCTGAGACTGTGGTCCATTTGTTTTCAATATCTTGCCTGTGTCGCATTTCTGAAACCGATTCAGGGTAAGTGAGACTGGAAGCGATTTGAGTCGCTATTGATGAGACTCTCCAGCATCCGCACGTTGAGCAACATTATGTCCGATAATTTTCCAGCTGACAAGGATTGGGAAGAGGCGGAGTTTCGCGCCCGGGTGCTGGCGGAATTACCGATCCAGCTCAGCCCAGGCGCTGTCGAATGGGCCATGCATCAGCTGAATGTCAGCCGATCCACGCTCTTTCGCCTGGTGAAGCAGTTCCGCGAGGATGGGCGGACCTCTGCATTGCTCCGGGATACACGGGGCCCTAAACCGGGCATGCAGCCCTTGGACCCGTTGGTGGAAACGATCGTGTCCCGCCATTTCAAGGGGTTTTATGCTTCCCGTCGTAAGCCCACCAGGACACGGTTCTGGCGCGAAGTTGCTGCCGATTGTCGGGCGCAAGGGCTGGCCCCACCCTCGATCCGCCGTCTGGGGCGCTGGCTGGAGCAACATGACCAAGCTAAACTGATGGCCCGACGAGAGGGCAAGGACAAGGCCGAGCGGCGCTATCTGGCCACGCCTGGGGGGCTGGTCGCCAACGATCCGCTGGATATCGTCCAGATCGACCACACCAAGGCTGATGTGACAGTGGTAGATCCGGTGACACGACGTCCGCTCGGCAGGCCAACGCTGACGGTCGCGACCGACGTGAATACCCGCATGGTTCTGGGGTTTTACCTGTCTCTGGAACCGCCATCGCTACTGGCCGTCGCACTGTGTCTGACCCATACGGTAATGGACAAATCGCATTGGCTCACCGCGCGAGGTATCAGCACGGATTGGCCAACGCGGGGCATCCCGAACGCGATTTATGTGGACAACGGCGCGGAATTCCATGCCCGCGCCTTCGGGCTCGCCTGTGCAGAGTACCAGATCGAACTGCGGTACCGTCCGCCAGGTACACCGCGCTATGGCGGCCATATCGAGCGCCTGATCGGCACAATGATGGGGGCGGTTCACCTGCTGCCGGGGTCGCATTTCTCGAACATCTTCGAGCGCGGCGATCTCGATGCCGAGGCCGAGGCGGTGATGACGCTCGGCGAACTGGAAACCTGGCTCGCTCTCGAGATCACCGGCTCCTACCATGTGCGGGTCCACTCTGCGCTGGAAACCACACCTGCGGCGGCTTGGGCGGCCCGGGTGGATGAGGCCCGGCTTCGCATGCCGACCGATCTCAGGCAGTTTTTGGTCGATTTTCTGCCTTCCGAGAGCCGTGTCTTGCAGCGTGACGGGCTGCATCTCTTCCACATCCGCTACTGGGCGGACGAGTTGCGCTGGCTGATGGGCCGGGAAAGCCGCAAGTTCACGCTTAAATACGACCCGCGCGATCTCTCTCGCATTTTCGTGCTGACTGAGAACGGGATCATCGAAGCGAGACCCGCGGATATGACACGGCCTGCGATCACGCTCTGGGAGCACCGCGCGGCGCGGCGCGCCTTGCGCGAGGCCGGGCGCCGGTCGGTAGATGAGGAGCTGATTTTCAGGACGATCGAGGCGCAGCGCGACCTCGTCGACAGCGCCGAGCGGCAGACGAAGGCGATACGGCGCCATCAGGCTCGGCGGTTGCATCTCGCCCCTCTGCCGATGATCGATGTAACACCGGATGCCGCACCGCGAGATGCCCTGCCTGCGCCGGACGGAGAGGGGAGCCCGTTCCTCAGCCACCCCGGCTTCAAGGTCGAGGAGTGGTACGAGGATGACTGAGTTCCCGCATCTCTATCCGGGAGCGTGCAAGATCGCCGCGCTCAGCGCCGAGGAGCGCATTCACCGGATTCGCGCCGACCGCTGGATCTCCTATCCCAGGGCCGAGGCCGCCTTGGAGAAGCTGGAAACGTTGATGTCGTTTCCCAATCGCGCCCGCATGCCGAACCTGCTCATTGTCGGTGACAGCGGCATGGGCAAGACGATGATCATCGAGAAGTTCACCCGCGATCACGCATCGAGCTTCGACGAGACCAGCGGACGGCTGCATATGCCGGTCGTCGCCGTGCAGATGGTGTCTGGGCCTGATGAATCGCGCTTCTACCGCCGGATCCTGGCGGCGATTGGTGCCCCGGAGCCGCCGCGGGCGACACTGTCTGTGCTGGAAAGCCTGGCCTTGCGTCTGCTCGCCGAATTGCGTCCGGGGATGCTGGTCATCGACGAGATTCACAGCCTGCAGGCCGGCACGGTCCGCGAACAGGCGCGATTCCTGAACATGCTGCGCTTTCTGGGCAACGAGCTGCGCGTCCCTCTGGTTTGCGTCGGCACCGCCCAAGCCCGCAACGCGTTGCGTACCGATGATCAACTGGTGCGCCGTTTCGAGGCCTTCGCGTTGCCGCCCTGGCGGGAGGGCGAGGATCTGAACGGGCTGATGAGCACGCTCACCCGCACACTGCCGCTTCGGCACCAAAGCGAGATCGACGGCCACGCGCTCGCGCGGATCATCAAGGTGACCGGCGGCATCACCTCGGGCATCTTTTCGATCCTGTCGCAGCTGGCGATCGCCGCCATCGAAAGCGGCGAGGAACGCATTCTCTCGCGCGATATTCTGGGCGGCGACCGGTTGCAGGCGGTCTTGGGAGAGCCGGTGTGACGGGGTGCGGGCGCCTGCCGGTTGTTTACGCCCCCGAGGTCGATGAACGACTGTCTTCCTGGGCCGCGCGCATGGCCCCGTTCTACGCGATGACGGTTTCGGAATTCGTCACAGCACTTGGCCTGCAGGGGCAGGGCGTGTTCGACCTGGAATGGCGGCTTTCAGAAGGGCAGGGGGCTCTGATCGCGGCTCGGACCGGCCTTTCGCCCGAAGCGGTGCAGTCCATGACTTTCCGGGAGTTGGGGGCGGCGGCGCGCATGATGATCGCGCGGAAGAACCGGTCTCCATGCCCGCACTGTCCCGAAGACCTGCATCGCAAAGCCGCCGCGCTGCCGTGGCGATTTCGCTGCCCGGTGCATGGTGTGGAGTTTCGGGACGCCACCGGCGAGACCCTGTCCGACCGGTTCGGTACGGATCGCTTCAAGAAACTTGAAGGGCATGCCGAGATTGGTGCCGCGCATCTCGATGCCTGGGCGCGCGGCGCGGGGCAGGAAGACCTGGAAGCGCCCGAAGTGCTTCAGGTTCTGACGGCACGGCATCGCCAGGCCTCGCCGCCGAACGTCTCTGAGCAGCCACGCATGTCTCTGAAAGACCGACGGGACTACCATGATTTTCTGACCACGCCGATCCTCCGGCAGGCGCTGACGGTCGTTGTCCCCGAATACGATCAGGTGGCGCCAGTGCTTGCTAAGCCAGTGCGTCCCGGTCTCCACGCCCTGGCGCAAGGCTCGCTCTTGCAGTGTTTCGCGCTGACGGTCGGCATCGGCCGGATCGTCGAAGATCCCGTGGCCCGAGCGATTGACGTGCTGCTCGCAAGTGACATGAACGGACAAGTGCGGGTCCGGGAGGCGCTCCGCTCATGGCCTCTCTCGTTGAGGAGACGCATCTCGGCCCGGTTCTGGCGCGCTGAGCGCGAAGAGAGAGCACGTCAGACTGCCGAAAAAGCCGCACGACAGCGCCAGTCTCACAAATACCGACTCATCCAGTCTCATAAATACCGGTACAGAGTCTCATGAACCCCGGTTCGTTTTTCAGGGAAGTGCTTGAATCTCATGAATTCCGGCTATCCGACAGTGAATCCAGCGATGAAATTAAACTGATTTTCAGCGTATCTTTTTATGTCCGATAATGCAAACTTATTGGACATCACTCAGAAGGGAATGGCGGGGCGGCTTGTGTGCTATTTTCTGATAAAAAGCGCCGCGTCGATGTAGGCTCCAAGCATGACATTTGCCCGACAGGATCACACCAGCGGCCTCAATACACTACCCCGGTTACCCGCCTGGGTCACCTCGGCACATCCTGAAACCCTTGAAGATGTTGCGTTTTTGTCAGGCGCCGCGCTGAATCACCTGCATCTTGTGTTGGGACGCGCGGACGTGCCCCAAGCTTTGTTGCGGGGCCGGCTCGCGCTGCGCGCGGCCGAGGCTTGTGTGGCGGTTTCCGGCCGGCCTGAGCGGGAAAGGGGGCGCCGGTGACCCGCGCCGCGATGGCGCTGTAAGCTGTTCTGCGCGAGGCGCCACGTTCAGACGAAGCAGCGCTGATCCTCGCGGATGCGGCCCTCGCCCAAGCACTCGGTTGGGATCATCTCTTCGGTGATCGAGGCCGTGGGGCAGGCCGCCGACCTCGCGCGTCGGGCGGCGCATCTGAAGGCGGTCGCACCCAAGCTGCGGGCCAAGGGGGCGGGCGACGCGGTCGAGATGTTCCTGACCCGCCTACGCCCCGCGATCCGCGCTGCGGCGCATGTCGGGGATCAATTGCTAGACCTGAGCGAATTCGACGTCGCGGTTCTCCCGCTCCAGCGCCTTCAGCTTCTCGGCCATCTCGGTCGTGACACCGGCGCGATCACCCCGATCCACTTCGGCCTTCTTGACCCAATCGTTCAGCGTGTTCGCCGCACAGCCGATCTTCGACGATACCGAAACGATCCCTGACCAACGGCTCTCATGCCGCCCGGGATTGTCCAGAACCATGCGAACGGCTCGCTCGCGCACCTCCGGGGAATACTTGTTCGTCGTCTTGCTCATGATGCTCCATCCTTCTCACGAGTTGGAGCCTCCGGCAAACCCGGTGCGGTTCACTTGAATAGAAACCCAAAATTGAGCTTTAATACCCCTGCTGCTATCTGCTTTAGGGGTAGGTTAAAACCGCACAATTCTCATTAGAAGTTATGCACCCTACCAGCTCAGTTATGGGTGCAAATCAGCAGGCATCAGGCTTCGCCGCAAAATAGAAGCAGCGAAGCCCATTTTCGGTCCAAAATGCCAACGGTGCATTTCGCCTGAAGTCCGAGCCGCAAAGATGATCTTTAGTCGCTTCGACGCTCGCGATTTCGACCTTTCACATCCTGTTCGGGCTGGTCTGGTCCAACTCTGCAGAAATGGGGATGAATTCAGCATCGTCACCGGGCGGCAGCCGGAACGGACCCTTTGTCCAATCGCCCGCTTTCCAGTCTTCCTTGGCCTGTTCAATACGGTCCTTGGACGACGATACGAAGTTCCACCAGATATACCGCTCTTCGTTCATCGTGGCTCCACCCAACGCCATCAGGCGCGCCCCCGCGGGGCCCGCCGTGACCGATATCTTGTCGCCGGGACGGAACACCATCATCCGCCCCTCGTCGAATTGATCCCCAGCCACTTCGATGCTGCCTTGGGTAATATAGATCCCTCGGTCCTCATGATTGTCTGGCAGGGGAAAGGCTGCACCGGGTTCCAGCTGCACATCCAGATAGAAGGTTTCGGATTGCATGGTGACGGGACTGGTTTCGCCGTAAGCCGACCCGAGGATCAGCCGTGCTTGCGCCCCGTTGTCGCGCAACACCGGCAGTGCGGCTTCCTTGTGGTGTTCGAAATCGGGTTCCATTTCTTCGCGATCTTCCGGCAGGGCAATCCACGTCTGGATGCCAAACAGCTTGTGGCGCGTCGCGCGGGTTTCGGCACTGGTGCGTTCCGAGTGGGTGACCCCCTTGCCAGCGACCATCCAGTTTACTTCTCCGGGATAGATCATCTGGTGCGTGCCGATGCTGT
This sequence comes from Pseudosulfitobacter sp. DSM 107133, assembly GCF_022788695.1. NCBI lineage: Bacteria > Pseudomonadati > Pseudomonadota > Alphaproteobacteria > Rhodobacterales > Roseobacteraceae > Pseudosulfitobacter > Pseudosulfitobacter sp. DSM 107133. The sequence continues at coordinate 125,668 of NZ_CP085158.1, read as the reverse complement.
CGCGGTGCTCGAACTCGCCATTGTAGAGGTAGGTCACGGTGCCAAGACCAATATGTGGGTGCGGACGCACGTCGATACCGCCTTCGGTGATAAACTCGGCCGGCCCCATCTGATCGAAAAAGATGAACGGGCCGACCATCTGGCGGTTCGGCGAAGGCAACGCGCGCCGCACGTCAAAGCCGCCAAGATCGCGGGCGCGCGGAATGATCAGTGTTTCCAGCGCGTCACACCCGAAGGTGGGGCATTCGGGGGTATGGGTCGGGTTCCAGCTCATGAGAGTCTCCTTTGCAAATTCAGGGGGTGCGTCACCGCGACCCGATATAGTGGCGCACAAGCGGCGCGTCCGGTCCCTTGTGCAGTGTGCGCAGGTCCTTGTGCAGGTCCATGTCGGCCACGCTGACACGGTCGTGATGTTCCAGATGCTCGGCCCAGCTGCGCAGATGAAAGGTTTCCAGCCACACTTCGGGCTCTTCCACGCTTTGATGAATATACCACCGTGTCGCCCCGTTGCGCAGTCGTTCCTTGGCCACGGATTTCATCTTGGCGCGAAACCCGGCTTTGTTCTCTGGCGGTATGCGGTATTCGACGATGACCATCGCAGGCTGGTCGTCGCCTTGATCCTCGGCCTGCGCCGGCGCTTCGGGCCAGATGGACGCGGGGCTGTGATTCAGCGCCTCTCCCTGACCAACGGGTAGCTTGCGCGTCAGCACAACCCCAAGGCCAAGCCCGACAGCGGCGATGAACAGGGCCGATGCGATCGAGGTCGCCGCCGCGATTTGCCCCCAGAGGATCGACCCCAAAGCCATGGAGCCGAAGAACACCATCAGAAACACGGCCAGCCCCCGCGCCCGTATCCAGTTGGGCAGAGCCGTCTGCGCCGAGACGTTGAAAGAGGTCAGCACCGCGATCCACGACATACCGCCAATGAACGCCGCCGCCAGCAGCGCCACAGGAACTTGCGCCAGCGCCATCAGGATCAGTGCCAGTGCTGTTCCGCCTGTGCCGATCCGCACCGTCGCGTCCGAAGACGCGATCCGCTGCAAGCGCGGCAAAAGCACCGCCCCCGTCACAGCGCCCGCACCGATCAATGCCATCAATGCCCCGTAAAGGGTCGAACCACCGCCTTCGGCACTGCGCGCAATCAATGGCAGCAACGCCCAATAGGCCGAGGCAAAGAGGAAGAACGCCGCGGCCCGCACCGCTGTCGCCAGCATCGCAGGGTTGTGACGGACGTGGCGCAGGCCGGTTGCCATATCCGACAATAGCGTTCCCGTCGGACGCCGCCGTTCTGTCTTTTCCGGCCGCCAAAGGGTCAGGGCGGTTAGAATGACCAGAAAGCTGAGTGCGTTCATGGCAAAGGGGGCGGCAAGCCCGACGCTGGCAATCAGCGCGCCCGCAATGGCCGGGCCAATCGCACGCGAGATATTGATGCCCATGGAATTCAGCGCAATCGCAGGTTTCAACTGTTCACGCGGCACCAGCTGCGGCACAATGGCCTGCCAGGCCGGCGCCATAAACGCCGCACCGGTGCCAATCACCAACGTAAAGGCGATCAGCAGCCCCGGCGTCATCGCCTCTAGCCAGACCAGAACGGTCAGCAAACTGACAACACACAGCAGCACAACGTTGATCCCCAACAGCATCCGCCGCTTGTCCAGACGGTCGGCCAATGCACCGGCCAGCAAGGCAAAGCAGAACACAGGCAGGGTCGTCGCCGCCTGCACCAATGTGACAACCGCAGGGCTGGGATTAAGGGTGGTCATCAGCCACCCTGCCCCGACATCATGCATCCACGTGCCGATGTTCGAGATCAGCGTCGCGGTCCAGAGCAGGGCAAAGGCGGCCTGACCAAACGGCGCATAGGCGCTGCTGGTCGCGGGGGGGTTACCACTGGATGACATCGGCCAGCTCTTCGCGGTGTTTCATGGAATGGGCGCGCACGAAAGGACACAGCGGCACGATGCGCTGGCCCTTGGCACGGGCATCCGCGATCAGTTGCTCGGCCAGCGCACGGCCGACGCCAGTGCCACGCATGCTGTCGGGAACATCGGTGTGATCCGCGATGATCAGCGTGTCGGACACTTTCGAGGTGGTCAGTTCCGCCTCGCCTGCCTTGCCCTCAACGGTGGCGGCGTAGCGGCCTTTGCTGTCGGTCTCGGTATAGGTGATTTTGGGGGCTGTCATGATTGTCTATCCTTATGGAGTGAGGTGAGGGCCGCCGCGGCAATCAGCCCGCCGATCAGACCCATGTTGGCCGTGAAGGCCGCAAAGTTCGGTAGAAAAGCATCCGGTGGCATGGTCCAGAAAGGATGCACCAGAAACGACGCCGTCAGTGAAAAAATCACGAGGACCGCGGCACCGAGTGGCGCGAACAGCCTGGTTATCAGGCTGATGGACCCGCCCGCCTGTACCAGAACCGTCATCGCGGCAACAAAGACCGGCGCAGGCAGTCCGATGGCGCCCACTTCGGCTATGGTGCCTTCAAAATCGGCGGCTTTGACAAAGGCGCTGGCCCAGAACGGGCAGGTGATGCCCAAGTTGACCGTGATCAGTGCGACGCGGTTTAGATACATTGGCCAGTCTCCTGTGTGAGGGGGGGCCGCTGGGGCCAAGGGTCAAACCGCAAAGCACGCACATCCAAGGGCGCCCCAGAATGCGGACGCATCGCGCACGGGTATCGGATTTGTCCACGCGATCCCGTGGCTGTGGCCATGCAATCCACAGCCGTTTGTGCATCCGTCGTGACAGGCCCGCATGTCCAGTGACGCCGGTGCCAGCGATGCCTGCCGCTCGGCAGGGCTGGCAAACAGTGCATTGGCGGCCCAGTCCGGGCTGGCGGGCGGCAATGGCGGGTTGTGTTCAGTAAAGTCGCCTTCGGCAAAGACAATCCTTCCACCGACCACTGTCATCACCGACGTGATCCCGCGCAGCTTGGCGTCGGGTACTGCCATCAGATCGTCGGACAGCACCGCAAGGTCACCGTACATGCCCACGGACAGGCGGCCCTTGACCGATTGCTCGCCCGAGAACCACGCTGACCCGGTTGTCCAAAGCGCCAGGGCCTCTTCGCGGTTCAGCAACCTATCGTCGCCATACAGCGTCATGCCCCCTACGGTCTTGCCCGTGGTCAGCCAGTGCATCGACACCCATGGATCATAACTCGCAACGCGCGTAGCGTCGGTGCCGGCACCCACGGGTAGGCCGGTATTCAGCATCTCGCGGATGGGCGGTGTGGCATCCGCCGCCTGCGCGCCGTAGCGGTCGACGAAGTATTCCCCTTGAAACGCCATCCGGTGCTGCGTGGCAATGCCACCGCCCAGGGCCTTGATCCGCTCGATGTTGCGGGTGCTGATGGTTTCAGCGTGGTCGATGATGAACCGTGTCTTGAACGGGGTGTTCCCGTTAACCCGCTCGAACACATTCAGAAACCGGTCGATGGTTTCATCATAGGTGGCGTGGATGCGAAACGGCCATTCGTTGGTCGCTAGCAATTCTACGATGCGCTCCAGCTCCTCTTCCATCACCGGTGCAGGTTCGGGACGCGGCTCGAGAAAGTTCTCGAAATCCGCCGCCGACCAGGCCAGGTTTTCCCCCGCCCCGTTCATCCGCAGCCAATCGTCACCGGCCCCCGGTTCGGTCATCCCGATCCAGCGTTCATAGTCCGACAGCTCCTGACCAGCAGTCTGGGCAAACAGATTATAGGCCACACGCAGAGTCATCTCACCCGCGTCGTGCAGCGACTGGATCACGTCGTAGTCCTGCGGATAGTTCTGCCCGCCGCCGCCTGCGTCGATGACCGAGGTTACGCCCAGACGGTTCAGTTCGCGCATGAAGTGGCGGGTCGAGTTCTTCTGATCCTCGATGGCCAGTTTCGGCCCCTGCGCCAGCGTCGAATACAGGATCAGCGCGGAAGGACGCGCGATCAGCATACCTGTGGGATTGCCCTTTTCGTCACGCGCGATCTCGCCGCCGGGCGGGTTGGGCGTGTCCTTGGTAAAGCCAAGCGCCTTGAGCGCGGCGCGATTGAGCAGCGCAGCAGCATAGAGATGCAGCACGAACACCGGTGTATCGGGGGCTGCGTCGTTGATCTCCTCCAGCGTGGGCATGCGGCGTTCCGCAAACTGGAACTCCGACCATCCCCCCACCACCCGAACCCATTGCGGGGCCGGCGTGTTGGCAGCCTGCTTGCGCAGCATCGCCAGCGCGTCGGAAACCGACGGCACGTTTTCCCAGCGCAGTTCCATGTTGTAGTTCAGCCCGCCCCGGATCACATGGGTGTGGCTGTCGTTCAGACCGGGGATCACGCGACGGCCCCGCAGGTCGATGACTTTTTCCACATCATCGCCATGCAGCCGCATTACATCCGCATCCGTACCAACAGCGGCCACCTTGCCGTCGATGATTGCAATCGCCGTGGCGTCCGGCGTCTGGGGATCAAGCGTGGTTATCTTGCCGTTTCTCAGAATAAGGGTTGTTTCGGTCATGGTTTTTTCCTGTGCAAGGGCAAACCGGGGCCGGAACAGGCCAAGGGCAGTGGTCGCCCCCAGACCCGCCAGCACCGCGCGGCGGCGTGTGGACATGATGTTCTCCAGCGTCAAAAGAAGGGACCGCCACAGCAGGGCCGCGGCGGTCCATGGGCTTATTTTGCGGGAACCGGATCAAGACGTTTGCCAGTATGGGCACTGCGGCTCGGAGCCTTGTGGACCATCGTGTAGGCGTAATCGACGCCCATACCATAGGCACCCGAATGTTCGCGCACCAATTCCATCACGGCATCATAGGTGTCACGATGCGCCCAGTCGCGCTGCCACTCCAACAGCACCTGTTGCCAGGTAACGGGAATGACGCCAACCTGAACCATCCGCTCCATCGCGCGTTCATGCGCCTCAAGTGATGTACCGCCCGAAGCATCGCTGACCATGTAGATTTCATAGTCGGTGTCGTTCAGACAGCTGAGCGCAAAGGTGGTGTTGCACACTTCGGTCCACAATCCCGATACCACGACCTTCTTGCGACCGTTCGCGGCGTTCTCGGCCAGCGCATCGCGGACCTTCTGATCGTCCCACGAGTTCATCGAAGACCGTTCAAGCAGCGGCGTTTCAGGAAATACGTCCAGCAGTTCGGGATAGGTGTGACCCGAAAACGCATCGGATTCGACCGTTGTGATCGTTGTGGGGATGTCAAATATCTTGGCCGCTTTGGCCAGTCCGACAGTGTTGTTCTTCAACGTCTGGCGATCCATCGACTGCACGCCGAACGCCATTTGCGGCTGTTGGTCGATAAAGATCATCTGACTGTTTGTGGGGGTAAGGATCTCGGTTTTGGACATGATAGGTCTTTCTTTGACAAGGAAAGGGAAAGGAAGTTTACGCTTGGACAAAGGCCAGCAGGTCGGCGTTCAGCACATCGGCGTTTACCGTCAGCATACCGTGCGAAAAGCCGGGATAGGTTTTCAGCGTGCCGTTCGGCAGCAGATTGATGGCCAGTTCCGCCGATGCGGCGATGGGGACGATCTGGTCGTCTTCACCATGCATGATCAATGTCGGGACGCTGATCGCCTTGAGGTCTTCGGTCTGGTCCGTTTCGGAAAAGGCTTTGATCCCGTCATAATGCGCCTTCGCGCTGCCGCTCATGCCCTGACGCCACCAGTTCTGGATTACGCCTTCGTGGACGTCGGTGCCTTCGCGGTTGAACCCGTAGAAAGGACCGGCAGGCACATCACGGAAAAACTGCGCACGGTTGCCTGCAAGGGCTGCGCGGAAGCCGTCGAAAACCTCCATCGGTGTGCCATTTGGATTGCTCTCGGTCTTCAACATCAGCGGTGGAACAGCCGAGACAAGAACCGCCTTGGCCACACGGCCCGCAGGTTCACCGTGTTTGGCGACATAACGCGCCACTTCGCCGCCACCTGTGGAGTGGCCGATGTGGACAGCATTTTTCAGATCGAGCGCCTCGGCAACTGCAAAGGCGTCTGATGCGTAATGGTCCATGTCGTGCCCATCGGAGACTTGCGCCGACCGTCCGTGACCGCGCCGGTCATGCGCCACAACACGGTAGCCTTTGGATACGAAGAACAGCATCTGCGCGTCCCAGTCGTCCGAGCTCAGCGGCCAGCCGTGGTGGAACACGATAGGTTGCGCGTCTTTGGGGCCCCAATCCTTGTAGAAGATTTCGGTGCCGTCTGTTGTCGTGACATAACCCATGGTCAGGTCTCCTGTGGAAGGGTCAAGGGAGGTCGGATCCGCCGCAAAGGCGAACCCGGGGAGGGAAAGAGCGGCGGTGATGGCCGATCCGGTGATGATCACTTCGCGACGATTGAACGTCGCGCGGGAGGGCGTGAGGCTGTTCGGTTTCATCCTGCGTTCCCCGCCGAGGGAGTTTTCATGCTGGCGGCTGTGTCGGCGCATTTGGGCAGGCGACCAAACACATGCGGGCGGCACTGTTTGTTGAACCAGGACAGATTGACGCTGTGTCCGGCCATGACATGCCGCACCAACGGCATGGTCTGTTCGCCGATCAGGATGCCCAGCAAACCCACCAGCGCGATCACCGGCGGTGCAGGCGACCGGACATTCAGAAAGCTGTAAATCGCTCCAACCAAAAGCCCCGCACCCAGCGAAATAAGGTAAATCTTCATGATGCTCTCATTCTCGTTGTTCGTAGACTTGCGATGATGTTTGCCCGAAATCCGGGCGGCCATCTTGTCGCGCAGTCCTGCTTTTTGAACAAAACCACGCAAGAATACGCCCGTGGCTTCCGAGGGCTTGATTGCGTTCGGGAAGTGGTATTATTGAGATAAGGTCGGTATGGAAGCGCTGCATCGGTCGTGAATGCCTATGGAGGCGCGCGCGTGTCCAAAGCCTACAACACCAATGAGAAAATGGAATTCCTACGAGTCCAGGGCGCGCAGACCGTCCGATCCTCTGTCCTGAACAAGACCGGCATTTCAGCGACGCGGCTAACTCGGAACACGCCCAATCACGGCTATGTCGACCAGCACGTCACTGAAGATGCTTTCATGATGGCCTTTCAGATGCATGATTACCGTGGGGATCTATGGGTCGATGGCAAACATGTTAAAATGCCTGTTCTTCGGCAGGGTCAGTTTAGCTTTTACGACTATAACAGGATCTGGCAGGCCAACATGCGTTCCGAGTTTGATTGCATCAACTTTCATATCCCACGCGCGTCAATCACAGTGTTGGAGGAAGATCTGGGCACGCGTAAAATCGAAACGCTGAATATCGCGCCCGGTGCAAATATAGACGACCCGACCGTGCGGGGCCTCGTTTTGGCCCTCGCGCCGGCCTTTGACTCACCCGAGCAGGTCAGCATGCTGTTTCTCGACCATGTCGGATTGGCCCTATCGACGCATATGGCGGTGCGCTATGGTGCCGCAAAAGAACCTGCGCCTCCGCCACCCGGGGGATTGGCACCATGGCAGACCAGACGCGCCACAGAGATGATTGATGCGCAAATCGACGGAGCGCTACAAGTGGCTGAACTGGCGCATGCCTGCCATTTGTCGCCTTCGTTTTTCACCCGTGCCTTTAAACTGACGACTGGGATGCCCCCCTATCAGTGGATGATCAGGCGACGGGTCGAAAAGGCCCAAGGCCTTTAGCGGTCATCATCCTTACCGCTCAGCGAAATTGCCTATGCCTGCGGGTTCGTGGATCAAAGCCACTTCACGCGCGTTTTCTCGCGCATGGTCGGCATGTCGCCGGGTGCTTGGCGCAAGGCGGTTCTCGCCTGATCCATCCATTCGTTCGGGGGGCTGCATCGCGGGTGCGCCTATTGAAAGTTGAGCAGGCGCAAGCGCGCGACGCCATTTCGCCGGCGTTTCCTGTAAGGTATCGGAAAAAACCCGGGTCATATGGCTTTGGTCTGTAAAGCCGCAGGCAAGCGCGATCTGGGCAATGGGTTGTGCGGTCCCCAAAAGATCACAGGCCCGCGCCACACGATATTCTGTCAGCCATTGTCCCGGAGTCTTGCCAAGCGTCTGCTTGAACGCCTTGCTGAAATAGCTTTTCGAAAGGCTGCAGAAACTTGCCAATTCCGCGAGCGAAAACGCCTGTGTCAGGTGTTCGACCAGAAATTTTATGGCCAGCTTTTCCTGCTGTGCGGAAAGCCCGCCCTTGCGGTGGGCGGGAAAGTGCAGGCTGCCATATGTCTGTGTGACATAGACCAAAGTTGCCAGACCCATTTGCTCTAGAAACAGGTGGCTGGCCTGTTCAGGGGTGACCAATGTCGGAACAAGCGCCTGTGCTAACCCATGCAACGACGCGTCCTGCAGGCCCGCATCACAGCGCAGCATTGTAAACTCGGGTCGGCCCGACTGTCTGGCAAAGGCGCGCAGATCATCAAAGCCGATGCGGAACGAAATGCGATCCACCGGGGCGTGCAGCATACCGATGTAAGGATGCCGCAGATCGCGGATTGATACTGTCCCGTCAGACAGTTCTATCTGGATCAGGAACGCATTCTCATGACGGAATTTCTCGCGCAAAGTCCGGTGCCCGTTGCGGTATATGATCCGCTCTACCTTCATAAGCGGCAGATCAAGGCGCGAAAACTGGACAATCCCGGTTTCGAAACCATTCATAGCAAACGCCCTTCCGAATGCGGCCCGGGCCCGTCCTCGTAGGTGTGCAGGACATGCGCGCAAATCGCCAAAGCCAGATGGCACAGCATCGGCTTCGCGGTGGGTGACGTGTGAAACAACGGCAACAGGGCGTCGGAAAGGCTGGCGATCACCGGATCGTTGGTCCCGCGCACGCACTTCAGCTTTATCGCAAGGTCTGGCGCAGGCGCGCCAAGTCCGGCCAGCAAGTCTTTGGGCATCATAAAACACAGCGCGCGCAGGCTGCTGTGCAATACGATTTCGGCACCTGTGCCCAGATCAACCAGACAGACCGAGCCTTCGGGATAAAGACGCACAGCTGTGTGGCAGCCATCCTTGAGGACATCGGCATGTCGCGCCCGAGCAAGATACAACATCATGAAATAGCAATCAGTTGCTGGCAGTTGCACCGTATTGGCACGGTCCGATGAAAAGGGTCGGACAACATGGGTAACGGTAAAGCCGGTCGTATCGAACGGGGCGACAGAGATACACGGTGCGTCAGGCACGCCAAAGAACAAACCGACACAACCGTTGCCGTGAGTATTTATGACCAAGGCACCCTCGTATCGTTTGTTTTGCCACCGGCCGTTGGTGGGACACATGTGGTTTTCCATTACCTCACCATAGCTTGGCGTGAAGGATGGTTATCTGCCTCAAGAGTACCTGCAAGGGACAGGGCAGGATTGTAAATTCCTGCCGTGGCGTGGCAGCCGAAAGGTGCCACGCCACAGCTATCGTTTGCGTCTTCGTTCAATTGGACAACAGCGCAGACAGCGCATCAACCTCGGCCGGGCGCAATTCATGGCCGCCGTCGTGGATGTGCGTGGTGACCATCGCACCCTGGTTTTCCGCCCAGTCAATCAGCGCCTCGCTCAGCGGCCACGGGCAGATGGGATCGCGCCTGCCTGCGGTGATCAGAATGGAACGGCCGGTCAACTTCACCGAAGCAGGTGTCCACGGGATCAGCGGATGCAACAGCCCGACACGATCAAAGAGATCGGGCCGTGCCATCACCACCGACGCAAGGATGTTCGCCCCGTTGGAGTAGCCAAACCCGTAAACAGGCGCGCCCGGATGCGTGGCCTTGTGTGCCGCGAGAAATGCCGCCATCCGCTCGGTGCGCCCGGCAAGGTCATCCATATCATAGACCCCCTCGCCGGTACGACGAAAGAACCGTGCGGCCCCACCTTCCAAAACGTCGCCGCGCGGCGACACCACGCCTGCGTCGGGCCGCAACTGGCGGGCAAGGTCAAAGAACTGGTGCTCGTCTCCGCCGGTGCCATGAAAGGCAAAGACCAGCGGTGCCCCCCTGTCGGGGGCGCGGGTCAGAGCGTGGTAAGTGGTCAGTGACATGTCGACCTCCTCAAGCTTCGAGTTTGGGCAGGAAACGTTCGATCTGCGCGCGGTGCGGTTCGTACCGTGTCGGCAGTTTCAACGCCTGGCCCAGATGTGCGGTGTCTTCATCACGGTCAAAACCGGGCTCGTTCGTCGCAATCTCGAACAAGACACCGCCGGGGGTGCGGAAATAGATCGCCCAGAAATAGTCGCGGTCGATCACCGGGGTCACCTGATAGCCGGTGTCCATCAACGCCTTGCGCACCTCCAACTGCGCGGCACGGTTCTCGACGGCAAAGGCGATGTGATGCACCGATCCCGCCCCCTGCGAAGCTGTGCCCGCGTCCGGCCGCGCTTCCAGATCGACAGTATCGGCAGCGTTGCCGCCCTCAATCCGGTAGCGCGTGACCGACCCTTCGGTTTCTTCCTTCTGGTAGCCCATAAAGCCCAAAAGCTCGGCGGTCGGCGCTGCATCCCGCAGCCGCATCCGCGCACCGTGAAAGCCCAGAATGCCCGCCTCTTCCGGCACACCGGCCCCGGTCCAGGGCGTCCGATCGCGTGTTTCGGTTTCAACCAGTGCAAAGCTGTCGCCATCGGGCCCGCTGAACTCAAGGCGCGGTTCACCCAGAAAGCTGCTGTCGCTCAGGCCTTTGACGCCCTTCGCGGCCAGCCGATCCTTCCAGTAGGACAGCGCGCCCTTGGCCACGGCAAATTCGGTAATGCCCACTTCGCCGGTGCCGCGTTTGCCACGGGGCATCTGGTCAAAGGGGAAATATGTCATCACCGAGCCGGGCGTGCCCATCTCGTCCCCGTAATACAGGTGATACACCTCGGGCGAGTCGAAGTTGACAGTCTTCTTTACCCGGCGCAGGCCGAGGGTGTCGGTGAAGAATGTGTTGTTCTGCTGTGCATCTGCCGCCATCGAAGTAACATGGTGCAGGCCTTTGATATCCTTGATCATCTCTATCTCCCTCGCCGGATGTGGCTGTTATGCCCCCTAGGTAGTAGATTTATTAATTGCAAAGAATAGAAATGTAGTTTCATTTACTATTACGATATTTGATAATAGTTGATCGCCATGCAGAGCTTGAAACCCATTCGCGTCTTTCTTGAAGTCATAGCCCAGGACAGTTTTGTCGGCGCAGCGCGCAGCCTGCGTATGACACCGGCATCAATCACCCGCATTGTTGCGCAGCTTGAGGAGGATCTGGGCCAGCAGCTGCTGACACGCACCACGCGTCAGATTTCCCTGACGGGAGCCGGTGCGCTGGTGGCCGCGCGCTACCGGCCGGTTCTTGAGGATTTCGACCGCGTGACCCAAGAGATCACCAGCGCAACCCATCCTGACAGGGGACGTTTGTCACTCAACGCGCCGTTGTCTTTCGGGATGCGGCTGTTGCCGGGATTGATCGACAGCTTCCGGCTTGCCTATCCGCAGATACAGGTCGACGTGCAGTTGACCGACACGCTGGTCGATATCATTGACGAAAGCTGCGACCTCGCGATCCGGATTTCCGGACCTCCTACCGACAAGTCGACAATCTGGCGGCGGATCTGCATGGTTCCGCGCGCCATCGTAGCAGGGCCTGCGCTCTTTGACCGGATTTCCACGCCACAGAATCCCGATGAGCTTGATCCGAACCATTGCCTGTCCTACGGCACCGGCAATGCCGAGACATGGAAGATGTCCAGAACCGGCACTGCGCGCACATTCCGGGCGGGAACGGAAATTGTGTCCAACAATGGCGAGCTGCTTTTGGCGCTGGCCGCTGCGGGCAATGGCATGGTTAACCTGCCGCGGTTCCTTGTGCAGGATGCAATCAACAAAAAGAAGGTTGTCGAGGTGTTGCCGGACTGGGACCTTTTGCCGTTGAACCTGATGCTTTATTATCCCCCTTACGACGCGCTGCCGCCCCTGATCGCCACCTTCAGCGATTTTTTCGAGGCTTACATTCGAGATTTCGAGACCTTTGATTTTGGCGCGGACACTGGCCTCTAACGAGACGCAGGCCCGCGTTTCCCTGTCTTAATACCGGCAGAAGAGGGTCAGTATGGGAGCCGCAAACAAGGAACCGAGTATCACAGAACGCTGGAGACAGTTCTTACACGTCGCCGCTGTTGTCACTGTTCCCTAATTAATCAGAATCGTGTCTGAAATTGCCCCGTGAAATCAATGGCGGTTTGTACCCTTAATTTTCATATTGTACCGTTAATTAGCATACTGTACCCTTAATTGCCGTATGGTCTGAGTTGTGGATAAGTGTCGATCTATTGGGGAGAGGGATTTGCGTGGTAAACGAGCGTCTTGCGAAACACCGTGCGGCGGTTCTTCGGCCGATCCTGGAGCTTGAGAAAAGAGGTGAGCCGATCAGCGCGGCTATCGGAGATGCCGCTTGGGAACTGGGTTTGGCGAAAAGCCACACATGGTCGCTCTACCGGCGTCTGAGAGAGAACGATGCACGTGCCACGGCGTTAGAGTTGGACCGTCGCGGGCCGAAACGTGGGTCGAAACGGATTGCCCAAGACGTCGAAATCATCATCGATGAGAGCCTGCGAAGATACTATCTGGTCCGCGAGCGTTCGAGCTTTCTTCGCATCTGGCGTGAGATCCGTGCCGAGTGCGAGGCGAAGGGGTTTCAGCCGCCGACCCGGAGAACGGTGAAAGCCCGTCTAGACGCTATGGATCAGCGAGAGGTCTTCCGGAAACGGCGCGGGGCTGAGGAGGCTGACAAGATTTTTGCCGCGCGTCCTGGCCGCCTTGAAGTTTCAGCCCCGCTGGAAGTCGTTCAGATCGATCATACAACTTCAGACATTACGTTGGTCGATCACGTCAATCGACGGCCGCTTGCGCGCCCCTATTTGACGGTTGCCATTGATGTCGCGACCCGGATCGTTCTCGGGGTCTATGTAACTTTCGACGAGCCATCTGTCTTGTCGATCGCATTGTGTCTCGATCACTGCGTGCGCCGGAAATCGGTGCACATTCCGGGGACATTGGAAGAGCTGGTTTGGCCGACGGCTGGCATCCCGAAGGCGATCCACGTCGACAATGCGCAGGAGTTTCACAGCGACGCCTTCAGAAAGGCCTGCGAAGATTGGGGCATTGCTGTCGAGTATCGTCCGCTTGGCGGCAAACACTATGGTGGCCATGTCGAACGGCTGATCGGAACGACCATGGGTGCCGTTCATGTGCTGCCCGGGACCACCCAGTCCTCAATCGTCGAGAAGGGCGACTATGACAGTGAGAAACATGCGGCCCTGACCCTGGTCGAGTTCGAGGATTGGCTTCATCTGGAAATCTTTCGCTACCACAATACGGTTCACGAAGCCCTCGGGCGAACGCCGCTTGCGGCATGGGCGGACATGCGCGGGGATACTGCGGGACGGCAGATTGTCGATGTCGATGCCTTTCGGACAAGCTTCCTGCCCTTTGAGTGGCGTCAGCTCGGGCGCACCGGGATCACGCTCTTCGGGGTGCACTACTGGAGTGATGCCTTCGCGTCGTTGGTCGGACGCCGGCATGGTAAGGTACAGGTGAAATACGATCCGCGAGACTTGTCGCAGATCTGGGTCATCACCGGTGATGGCCGCGTGATCTCGGCCCGGTACCGGGATCTCAGCCACCCGCGTATATCGCTTTGGGAAAGTCGGCGGGCGCGGAAAGAATGGCATGATAAACATTGTGGCCGGATCAATGAGCGGGTCCTATTCCAATTGATTGACGCGCAGCGGCGGCTGGCTGAGGCGGCGCGCCAAAAGACGCGGACTGCCCGGTTGGAAAACGAAAGAGGTGCTCGGCTTCCCCGGCACCAACCGCGCCGCGATCCATCGCGCGAAATGTTCGCGATTGATACAGGCAACCCTGATCTGCCAACCTATGAGATTGATGAGTTTAATGACCCCAGACGAAAGAATTGACCGTATCCGCGGCGATCATTGGATCGCGTTTGACCGTGCCACCATCGTTCTCAACCGATTGACATCCCTGATGGAAATGCCTCAGCAGAGCCGGATGCCGGGGCTGATGGTCTATGGAAGCTCTGGCATCGGCAAGACGATGATCGCCAAACGCATGGCGAGCAAATATCCGACGCAGTACAATGCCGAACTGGGCGTCACGAAGACACCCATCCTGCTGGTTCAGGCGCCGCCCGCGCCGGATGAGCGCCGGTTCTATCAACACATCCTGTCGACGATCGGGGCGCCGATGTGGGGGCGTCACACGGTGTCCGAGCTTGAGGTGCGCGCGCTAAGCCATCTTCGGGACATGGACCTGAAGATGCTGATGATCGACGAAGTGCATAACCTGCTTGCCGGCAGTTACCGGGAGCAACGACGGTTCCTGAACATGCTACGGTTCCTGAACATGCTACGGTTTCTGTCCAACGATCTCTGCGCGTCGCTTGTCGTTTTCGGTGTCAACGAGGCCCTCGAGGCCGTCCGCGGTGACGACCAACTGGCCCGTCGGCTGGACGAACACTACCTGCCGCTCTGGGAGGACGACGTGGAGTTCTCCCGTCTGATCCAGACGTTGATTGCCGCAATGGCACTCGAGCAGCGGTCTGGCCTGACGGTTGGGTCGCTTCGAACGATCCTGAAAGTGACGGGCGGCGTCACCTCTCGCGTGTTCATCATGATCAAGTCTTTGGCCATAGAAGCGATCGAGACGGGTGAGGAGCGGATCACCGACGAAGCGGTTCAGTCCTGGCAGCCGGTCTGGGCAAAGCATGCCTGGAACATCCCTCGCCAACCCGCCGCAGCATTCCGGTGACCGTCAGATCGCTACCGTTTCGACCGCCGCCTGCACGCGATGAGCTTCTGTCCAGCTGGATCGGGCGATTGGCGAAGGCCAATCACTGCTCCGCTGAAGAACTTTGCGGCTATCTTGGTTTGGGGCAGGGCAGGGTGCCGGAATATGCAGGTGACTTGCAGGGAGCGACCTGGGCCTTGCTTTGCCGAGCGGTTCAGCGGCCCGCGCATGAGATCCTCGCCATGGCCCTTCCGGACACGAAGCATCAATCCGCCCGATGGGTGTCGCCGCATGACTTCCAGTATTGTCCGAGGTGTGTTGAGAAAACACCCGATCTGGTGCTTCGCCATTGGCGCTTGGCATGGTCGATGACCTGCGAAACCTGCGGTCAGGCCCTGGCAACCAAGTATCCAGCCAAAGATGTACCAAGCGGACTTCATGGTCGCGCTTTACGCGGCGCGGAAGCTCTGAAGTCGGCTGTCGCCACGAACAATCTCGCGCGGTTGCGCCGGGTGGATTTGACCATGCATCTCATGGCAGTTCTGGAGATCGGGAACCTGAGGGCGCTCACTTCGGGGAACGAGCGCGAAAGGTTAATGGCGCTTGCCGCGGTCGGTGTTAGCGTGACCCGTCCTGTCGCGTAGCCCTTAATTGTGAGATGGGAAATCCAACGAAATCAACGGCTGTGCTTTGCCCTTAAATATGAGATTTTGCCTTTAATTCCGATATTTTTGCCCTTAAACCTGAGACAGGGTTCACAGACATGTGCGGCAAACATCGATGGATAGTGATGACGAAGACTCCGTTGCCGTTGGTGCTGAAGAGGCGCGCAGGGCCGTTGTGCTGCGTCCGCTTGTTCAGGCATATCTGAAAGGTACGGGCAGTCTGGAAAGTGGCATCAATGACGCCGTTTGGGAGCTTGGTGTCAGCAGGGCGACGGTCTGGCGTTGGATAAAGCGGCTGGCGGAAGAGGGTGGACGCACCAGTGCCCTTGCTCCGCGGAAACGGGGTCGTCCAGCCGGTACGGCCTTGATATCCAGCAAGGTCGAAGCGGTGATCGAAGAGCACCTTCGCCGCTATTTCTTGCGCCGGGAGCGTCCGAGCCTCTCGCGCGTCGTGACAGAAATCCGCAGCGCGTGCTGGCAACAGGGCTTGCAGCCGCCGACGCGTCGGACGGTTCAGCGTCGTCTGGATACGATGGATGCCCGCGAAGTTGCGAAAGCACGCGAGGGCGCAAAGGTGGCCCGCCAGAAATTTGCGCCGGTCACAGGTGAGAACAAGGCCAGTATGCCACTGGAGATCGTCCAAATTGATCATACGCCGGCGGACATCATTGTTGTCGATAGCTTTGAACGCCAACCAATTGGGCGGCCTTGGGTCACGCTGGCGATCGACATCGCAACGCGGATGGTAACCGGATACTACACTTCTCTCGAGGCCCCTTCGCGACTGGCAGTGGCACTTTGCCTGACACGGGCGGTTGCCCCCAAGGCGGAAATTCTTGCGGAATTGGCGTGCAATATTCCTTGGCCCGCACAGGGCAAACCGCAGAGCATCCATGTCGACAATGGCCGCGATTTCCGGTCGCGGGCCTTTCGATCGGCATGTGCGGAATGGGGGATTGATCTGATCTATCGGCCGCCGGGAAGTCCTCACTTCGGAGGTCACATTGAACGTTTGATCGGGACGATGATGGGGGCCGTTCACCTGTTGCCGGGAACAACGCAATCCTCGGTCGCGACCAAGGGCGACTATGATGCCGAAGGCCAGGCAGTGATGACGTTGAGCGAATTCGATCGTTGGTTTGCTTTGGAAATCTGCCGTTACAACAACAGCATTCATTCCAGTCTTGGCTGCACGCCCGTTGCCAAATGGGAGGCGCTCTCAGAACAAATGACAGGCGACATCCCATTTGATATCGAAGCCTTTCAGGTGAGTTTCCTGCCGAGCGAACTGCGCAAGATCAGGCGTGACGGCATCCATCTGTTCCAGATACGGTACTGGTCCGATGCACTGACAGGCCACATCGGGCGCGGGGATGGAAAGGTGGTCGTTCGCTACGATCCTCGCGATATCTCAATGATCTGGGTCGAACTGGACGATGGCCGATATGTTGAGGCGCGGTACAGAAACCTGGAAATTCCGCCAGTGTCCCTCTGGGAATACCGCGAAGCCATGAGGAAGGCTCGTGCCCTTAACAAGTCCGGGTCCAATGAGCTGGTTCTGGCTGAGCTGATCCGACAGCAACGCCAGGTCGAAGCTGAAAGCCGGGGCCTGACGAAGGCCGAACGCAGAACCCGTGAAAGAAAAGGAACATTGGAGGGCGCCAACTCGGCCGTCTCGTCAACCGAAGGGCTGCGCCCGATCGATACGGGTGATACATCGCGCCCATTGTTCAAGGTGGAGAGATGGTGAATTGAGGGCAGGAACAACTGAAGAAGACGGTCGGATCGCCCTCATTCAATCAGACATCTGGATCGGCTTTCCACGGGCCGAACAGGTGTTGGACCGCTTGCAGGGCATGATCGAAGCGCCACGGCAAACCCGTATGCCTGGGCTTCTTGTGCATGGCGCCTCCGGGATCGGAAAGACGATGATCGCCCGCAACCTGTCGCGCAAGTACGCACCGGAATACGACCCGGCGTCAGGCATCACCCGCACACCGCTGCTGCTTTTGCAAGCGCCGCCCGCACCCGACGAACGGCGGTTCTATCTGCACATCCTGGCCGCCGTCGGCGCCCCTGCAACGGCACTGAGCGCCCGCGCTCAAAATGTGGCTTCCCTAGAGGTCCGTGTCATCGCCCTCTTGCGCGACCTTGGCCTGCGAATGATCATGATCGACGAGGTTCACAACCTTTTGGCCGGGACCCACCGCGAACAGCGCCGCTTTCTCAATGTTCTGCGGTATCTCAGCAATGAACTCGAAGTGTCACTGGTTTGCCTCGGGGTCAGCGAGGCCGTCGATGCCATCCGTGGTGATATCCAGCTTGCCAGGCGGTTGGACGAACATCACCTGCCGAACTGGCGCGACGATACCGAGTTCTCGGACATGATCCAGACACTCATCGCGGCAATGCCCCTCGAGAAGAAATCCAATCTGAAAGTCAAGTCGCTCAAGCAGATACTTGCGCTGAGTGGCGGGGTGACCTCGCGCATCTTCGCCCTGATCAAGGATCTTTCCATCGACGCGATTGTGACTGGTGAGGAATGCATCACTGATGACGCGATCGCAAAATGGACGCCGGTTTGGTCGCGCCATGCGAAGGCCCATCGGCGGCTCGAGAAGTCCGGGGTGTGACGCCGCGACCGCTGCCAAAGACTGTCGCACCGCTGCCAGACGAGTTGTTGTCAGGTTGGCTGTCTCGGTTGGCTGCGGCCAACTACTGTGATGACGCCGAACTGCTGGCTCATATCGAAGTCGATATCACGCATGGCACCGCCTTGGACTTCGGCATCGACGCGGCTGCGGCAGAGAAGATTGCCAATGCCGCACGGGTCGCCCCAGATGTCGTGCGATCTTTGACCTTTCCAGCAATGACGCCACGAGAAGCATCGCTGACGGCCCAGATGCCATTCCAGCATTGTCTGCAATGCTCCCGAGAGGGCCTTTCGCTCATGCATTGGAGGCGGGCCTGGGCATTCGACTGTCAGGTCTGCGGGACGGGACTTGTGCAGACCCTTGGCAAACCCGGTGAGGAACAGATATGCGACAAACTGATCTACCGAGCGCGACGCGGGTCAGGGATGCTTGAGTGTGCCGCGCGATCACGCAGCCCCAAGCAACTTCGGCGCGCAATGCGCGCGGTCACCTTTGCCATGTCACTTAAGGGCTGCCACGGGGCGCCGTTGTTTGCTCTTCAGAGCCACAAACCGAAAGTGAGGCTGTTTTGCCTTGCTGCCATTGATGCAGCCCAATCTCGTCCACTGATCAAAGCCGCCATCTCAAGCTCCGGCATCGACGACTATGCAAAGGTTGCTCTTTTGCGCGCCTTCGAGAAGGAGCATCGATTGCTAGCCGCAGTCGATCACATCGCGCAAAGGCGCGCGAGAAGCAAAGGCCCCATAACAGCTGATCTCGCAATTAAGGGCAAAACACGATGCCGAAAGCGTCTCGTCTCAGATTTAAGGGCAACGCGACACCTGTGAGCCGATTGCCGACTGCAATCGATATGACAGCTTGAGGAGAACAAAGAATGGAACGATCAGACGTGATAGACGCGATGGGAAAGCTGCGGCTCTACGGGATGAGGGCTGCCTATGACGAGGTTCTGACCACCGCCGTCAAACGCCAGCACGAGCCTCAGAAGATCATTGGGGATTTGCTGACAGCCGAGATCAGGGAGAAGCAGGCACGGTCGGTCAAATACCAGATGACCATTGCCAAGCTGCCGCTCGCGAAAGAATTGGAAGAGTTCGACTTCGAGGCAGCCGAGGTGAACGAGACGCTGATCCGGGACTTGGCCACGGGCGACTTCCTGGATCATCAACGCAACCTCGTGCTGATCGGTGGAACCGGCACCGGCAAAACCCATCTTGCCGTCAGTATCGCTCGGACCTGCATCCGGGCCGGGCGGCGCGGCCGGTTCTTCAACGTTGTCGACCTGGTGAACAAGCTGGACGCCGAAGCCAGGGCAGAACGGCAAGGCCGAACCGCTGATCTGATCTCCCGGCTCGACTTCCTGATCTTGGATAAGTTGGGCTATCTGCCCTTCGCCCAGACCGGCGGCCAATTGCTGTTCCATCTGATCAGCAAACTCTACGAGCGCACCTCGATCATTGTCACCACCAACCTGGCCTTCGGTGAATGGCCCAGCGTCTTCGGAGATGCCAAGATGACAACCGCGCTGCTCGACCGCCTCACCCACCATTGCGAGATTGTCGAGACCGGCAACGAAAGCTGGCGCTTCAAGAACCGCGCATAGCGCCAACCCGAAACCCCGCAGGCCCGCCGCCGCTGCGCTATGTGAGGGCTACGCAGCGCCAGGCCTGCTCAGCACAAAGGGGTCAATATTGGACGCCGATAGGGGATAGCTTTGCACGCCCTCGAAACCGCGAAAGTTCTTCATCTTGTCCAACGTCTGATTGCCCATCAGGTATTGCATGGCGTGAAAGATCGGCGAGGCATGCGGCTTGACCGCCACGCGGTCTTCCGGACTCAGCGCAGAAAAGTAGAGCGCCGTCATGATCGAAACCATCGACGCAGAGCTAGCCTGATGCCCCCCAATCTTGATTCCGTCTTCCTTCGGTCGGATGTGATTGGCGTGGTGAATCATCCAGTGCGACAGCCAGAGTAGGCGGTCCTGTAGGGTTTCGAGGTGGGCTGTGTCAGATGTCATTGTTGGTCCTCACGGGAGAAGATTGCGTTCTCACGAGATTACCGCCAAAACTTTAGAATTTCTCGCCTATTTATCTCCGTTTATATCCAGCACTTGGTGATATGCATCGCAATTTGAGAGATACTTGGTGAAATCCGCCAATTGTGATTCTTACGAAGCGAGCATCCTGCATGCCTGCAGCAGAATGGACGCGTTACGATCAATGAACTGGCCGAAAGTGTCGGCCTGAGCCCGTCGCCAGTGGCGCGCAGGCTGGAAAATGCCGGGGTGATCACTGGCTATGCGGCGCTGATTGATGAAACCACTTTGGGTGATGAATTTTCTGTCTTTGTTTAGGAAATCCAATGCGGAGGGCCGGTCAGCCTTTTCGTCGAACTGGGTCACAGCAAGCTTGCTCGTGTTGTCATTTCCGACGAAAAGGCATTACTTTCCTTTAGTTGCTTGTGGACGACACAAACCTGATCGCAACCCGATGCTTCTAAAGCCAAGTCCAACGTATCCGTCTGAGCCCGCATGTTGGCGCAGAGTTTCCATGAGATGATGATGTAGCGGCTGTAATCGTCCAGGATCGTGCTGAGATCATTGATTTGAGTGAGTTTCTCTCTACTGTGCCACGGTTCAATCAGACGTCGATGACATTAGTCACATTTTCACGGAAATAGTCGACTTTTCCATCAAATTCATGGGAAATGATATGGGTTACACTCGTGACTTCACATTGCCGTTCACCATAAAAAAACTGCTGGTTAAAGCGAGTAAGATGCCATCCATCGCCTAGGCTAGAGGTATCGATAGCGAGTGCCAACGTTCCTTTAGGAAACACCTCGGCACTGAGCCGCCCAAGAACTTCCATAAGCCCTTCAATCGAGCTGGCAGACTGCCAGCTCGTGTCCAAGTCATCCTTGTAGTGCTCAATCTTGAAGTCGATATCATCTGCTACGTGCGTTAGCATTGAAGAGTCGCCTTGCGTAAACTTGTGCATTAGCTGCCCGATTGCAGTGTCTGTGGGACCGGTGGTGGTTATCGTTGCGGTCATTGTTCATATCCTTTGATTTCTGTAGACAAGATATGTCACTCAACATATGCATTATCAATATCGATGTAATCTATTCACTGTATAGGCATTCACTATGTTTGAGCTAGCAACCTTGAGATATTTTCTGAGTGCTTTTGAGACGGGCACGTTCAGTCAGGCTGCAAAGGTCAATGATGTGAGCCAGCCGACAGTCTCGATCGCAATCAAGAAACTGGAAGGCCACATAGGAGAACCATTGTTCCGTCGATCACGGGCTGGGCTAACGCCAACGGCGAAGGGTGAGCAACTTTATAGGGATGCAGCAGGGAGTGTTACCGAGCTTTATGCACTTGAAGGCAAAATGCGCCGTCAGCCCCACCACAAAGTACGGGTCTACTGCTATCCTGATATTCTGTTGGGATCGCTAGCATCTTCTATGCAGAGCGTTGTCCGCAAAGCGGGAAATTTGGAGTTCAGCTTTACGGCGTCACCGGAGGACAGCGATATCTCATACGTTGCTCAAACTTGTGTCCCCAAGGGCCACGGATTTCTACCAATACTGACCGAAAACTATGGCGTGGCGATAGCAATCCATCACCCCCTCGCATCGACTGATGTCTTGCACCTCGAGGAGATTCTCCAGCAGCCCACTATACACCGCCCCTACTGCCCAAACTCTGACCGGGTAGATTTACTCGGCCCAGATCGCCCTCATTCACTTGCTCGGGCTGTTAATGACAATCAGGTTCTGGATCTCATTGCGGCTGGACTTGGATTGGCCTTTGTACCTATGTCTCATGGAAATGCTCATACCGGAGTCGTTGTACGACCAATCGAGGGCTCGGACATTGGGCAAAGGACCATTGGAATATCCCATCGGAAAACTGCTTTTGCCTCTGATCTCGCGGCTAAACTTGCAGTATCACCCGGTGAATGACCATGGATTGTCTCCTTTTTCAATCAAGACGTGTCATACTATCTTTGACCCGCCGAATTGGGATGGATGATTCGAGTGATGCCACTCCATCTATTTTGGTTAGACGCGACGTTAGAAAGTGCTCGAACTCTTCAAGCCCCTCGACAGATATCCTTAAAAGATAATCTCTGTTACCTGTCATCAGCCAGCAATCGACTATTTCGGGGCACAGTGCAACTTCTCGTTCAAAGCAGACAAGGCGATTATCAGTCTGGTGATCTAGCTTTACAGACACGAAGATATTCATATCGTATCCCAGTTTTCGCTCGTCGATATGGACAGTATAGCCGGTGATAACGCCGTTACTTTCCATGATGCGGATGCGCCGCGAGCAAGGAGATGGAGATAGATTAACCCGCTCGCTCAGTTCTTGTAGGGATAACCGCGCGTCCTTTTGCAATTCATTGAGTATCTTGATGTCAATTTCGTCGAGTTTTTGTCTCATGTGGAGTTCCTTAGCGTTTCTACGTGCATTAAGATAAGATTCTGGCTGTTCCAACCAATAAACCAAGGATTCTTTGAAATATTAGCCCAATTCACCACGAGCTACCCGCTACAATGTCGAGGTACGAGATGCACTGATGAGCAAGCCCAAAGCGACTTCCACAGACTTTTGAAAGGTAGGGAGCGCAGTGATGAAAAATCCTGTCCAATACACAGGCGGGGTCCAAGCTCGTTGATCGACGAGAAAATTGGCGGAAACTGACACAAATACCAAGCGGAGACATTATTATGTTAGCAGTCTATAACACCGCCCGAGGCGCAGCTGTTGATACCTTATCCATTCAAGAGATTGACGTTCCGGCACCAATGGCCGGTCAAGTACTGGTTGCGATAAAGGCTTCGGGCATCAATCCGTCAGATTCCAAATTGCGAGGTGGTGCACAGGGCCCAATGGTTGCAGACAAAGTTTTGGTCCATAATGACGGTGCGGGAGTGATCGAAGCAGTCGGAAGCGATATTGATGCACGCCGTGTCGGTCAGCGTGTGTGGCTCTACAACGTCAACCGGTCTAGTGATGGGTTGGGACAAGGTGTGAACGGCACGGCCGCACAGTATGTTTGTGTATCATCGGACCTAGCCATCGAGCTGCCAGAGCCGGCAACCTTCGAACAGGGTGCTTGCATTGTAAGCGTTGCCTGGACAACACCTTCCCAGTTTTCGCCTGAGCTGCGACTCCGTTTCTGACGGATATTGGGCGGGAGTTTCGCGATGGCGACTACGGTAGAGTTTCTCATGGACTACGGGGTGGAGATACGGGCCAATGGCCAGAAGCGGTGGCCCAATGAGGTCAAAGCACGGATCGTGGCTGAGAGTTTGCAGCCGGGCGTGAGCGTGAATGCAGTTGCGGCGCGGTATGGGCTTCGGGCGAACCATTTGTCGGAATGGCGGAGTCAAGCACGCGATGGCCGGTTGGTTTTGCCTGCGGGCGATGACGACGCCTTTAGTTTTGCGCCACTCGTAGTCTCGGATGGTGGCGGCTGTGCGCATATGTCGGCCGTTGCGGGGCGGTCCGCGAAGCCTGACGAGTCATCCCATACCTCCATCGAGATTGCGATTGGTCGTGTGACAGTCCGGCTCGATGGCACGACCAGTTCGACCCGGGTTGCCGAGATCGTGCGGGCAATCGAGGGTCAGCCATGATGTTCCCATCAAACCGTGTGCGGGTTCTGGTCTCGACGCAGCCTGTGGACTTCAGGAAAGGTCATGATGGGCTGGCGTCGATCGTGTCGTCGGTGCTGCGCAAGGATCCGTTCACCGGCACGGTTTTTGTGTTCCGCTCGCGCCGGGCGGATCGGCTGAAGCTTTTGTATTGGGACGGCACCGGATTGGTGATGGCTTATAAGCGGCTGGAAGAAGCGACCTTCACCTGGCCGGCGATCAAGGACGGGATGATGGCGCTGAACCACGCCCAGTTCGAGGCCCTGTTTGCCGGTCTGGACTGGCGCAAGGTCAAGGCTCTGGAGATGCGCCCACCTGCTGCGGCAGAGTGAATCAACCGCTGTCTTTTGTGTGTTTTTAATGGGGTTTTATCGTATCCTGATGGCATGATCACGACACCCGCCATTGACCTATCCACCATCCCTGCTGCGCAGCGTGCGGCGGTTTTGGCGTTGATGGAAAAGGTAGCGGCGCTTACGGAAATCACCCAACGGCAAGAGCACCTGATTGCGGAGCTGAACCATGCCCTACATGGCAAACGGTCGGAAAAGCTGACCGAGGATGAGCGGCAGCTGGCGTTCGAGGATCTGTCCATCGCCCTGGCTGAGGTCGAGGTGCAGAAGGACCAACTGGCCGCTCAGACAGGTGACAAGACGACAACCAAATCTGCGCCAAAGCGCACCATCGGCAATCTACCGGCCGCACTGCCGCGCATCGAAGAAGTCATCGAACCTGACAGCCTGAGCTGCCCTTGCGGCTGCGGCGTCATGCACAAGATCGGGGAAGACCGCAGTGAGCGGCTGGACATCGTGCCGGCGCAGTTGCGCGTCATTGTCACCGTGCGCCCGAAATACGCCTGCCGGACCTGCACCGACGGCGTGACCCAGGCTCCCGCACCATCGCATCTGATCATGGGTGCCCTGCCGACCGAGGCCACCATCGCCAATGTGCTGGTCAGCAAGTATGCGGATCATCTGCCATTATACCGCCAAAGCCAGATCCTGGCGCGTGCGGGTCTTGATCTGCACCGCGCTGTGCTGGCGGACTGGGTCGGCAAGGCGGCCTTCCACCTCAAGCCCGTCGTCGACCGGCTGGCCGAACACCTGAAACGATCCAACAAACTGTTCATGGACGAAACCACGGCCCCGGTGCTGGATCCGGGGCGCGGTAAAACCAAAACTGGCTATCTCTGGGCACTGGCCCGCGATGACCGACCATGGGGCGGTGAAGATCCGCCCGGTGTGGTTTACTTCTATGCCCCCGGTCGGGCGGGCGCGAATGCCGAAACCTTCCTGACAGGCTTCGACGGCATCCTGCAGATCGACGGCTATCAGGGCTATAACCGGCTGACCAAACCCACGCGCAAGGGCGGTGCCCCCATTCGGGTGGCCCATTGCTGGGCGCATGCGCGCCGCAAGCTGAAGGAAGTCTTTGACCGCGATGGCTCAGAGATCGCCGCCGAAGGCCTGCGCCGCATCGCTGAAATCTATATCGTCGAAGCTGACATTCGTGGCATCTCCCCCGGCCAGCGATTGTCTGCCCGTCAGGCCCGCAGTGCCCCGCTGGTCGCAGCATTCGGTGAATGGCTGGAGGCTGAGCGCCGCAAGATCTCCGCCAAATCCCGGCTGGGTGAAAAGCTGACTTACATCCACAATCACTGGGACGGACTGCAGACCTTCTTGGCCGATGGGCGCGTCGAGATCGACAACAACCGCGTCGAAAACCTGATCCGCCCCATCACCCTCAATCGGAAAAACGCCCTCTTCGCTGGGCATGACGAGGGTGGTATCGCCTGGGGCCGCATCGCCTCACTGATCGAAACCTGCAAGATCAACGGCGTCGAGCCCTTCGCCTATCTCAAGGCAACCCTCACAGCGATCGCCAATGGTCACCCACAGAGCGCCATCGACGATCTGCTCCCGTGGAACTCCAAGACGTCAAGCTGAACCGACAGTGCCCTCCTGGGAACGCTTACCTTGCATTGGCGTGCCAGCGATGACAGCTCATCGTGCAGTGATGTGTGGCGGTGCAGTTAAGGGAAAAATTGTCCTCGTAACTGGAGGTGCCGGGTCGGTTGGACATTCTGCAATCCAGATAGCCAAAGCTGCCGGGGCGCGCGTTTTTGCCACCGTCAGCACAGACCAAAAATTCGAAATTGCGCAAGCGGCAGGTGCCGATGTTATCATCAACTATCGCACTGAGGACCTGAAATCGCGCCTACTTGATGAGGCCCCTAATGGAATTGACCATGTGGCAGACGTAGATTTTGCCGCTCATGCCGAGATATATCCCTCAGTCTTAAAGATCAATGCCAGCGTTGGATCATACGCTACCGCTACGAACCTAACCCCGGCCATCCCTTTCTACCCTCTGGCCTTCAGAAATATTCTGATCCAACCGATATTTGTCTATTCGATGAGTGATGAAGCTAAAGCAGACGCAATAGCAGATATTTCACGAATGCTGGCTAAAGGCCAATTGACCCCGCGCATTGCCAAAACCTTTGATTTTAAGAGTGTGATCGTCGCCCATGAGGCTGTGGAAGCGGGAACTTTGGTTGGGAACGCGGTAGTTGAAGTAAAAGGCTGACGCATCAGTAAGACGCTTCGGACCCGTGGGTAGTGTTTCAATTGCATTCTAATCCTTGGACAAAAGAATCTCCTTCGCGTCTTTTGCCCACAACGTCAAAGCATCTACAGTGGTTCGTACACGAGTCAGCCGAGCGAGGTTGCTCGCATATATCAGATAATAGCTTCGAGAGAACGTATGCTCGGGCAATATGCGCACCAGATTTGGGTCGGAAGAGCCAATGAAATTTGGTAAAACTCCAGCACCAAATCCTTGTGTTGTCATCATGTACTGCGCGACAATATTCGTGCTGCTGAGTTTCGCGGTTAGCTGATCGTCAATATCGGACAGATAATAGAGGTCATGCCCGAATAATTGATCACGAATGTAGCCGTAGACAGGATATTTTCGAAGTTCTTTTAGGGTTAACGGGGTGCCATAACGGGCAATGAAACTCTTGCTAACGTAGACGTGAAACGAGTAATCGGTCAGCTTTTTTGACAAGAGGTGGCCGCTTTCTGGACGGATACTGCTGATGGCTATGTCTGCTTCGCGTTTAGAAGGGTTCATCGGCAAAGGTGAAGGGACGAGCTCCAGTTCCAGTTGCGGGTAATCAACAGACAACTTTACCATCCGTGGTGCCAAGAAAAACACCCCAAAACCTTCCGGTGACGAAACACGAACAACACCCGTCATTTGCTCATCTGATCCGTCGATGCTTGCAGAAGCCAACATCCAGTGAGCCTCTATCTCTTCTGCGAAAGGCAAAAGTTGAGCACCTTTTTCTGTCAGCAGAAAACCTGTTGGTAAACGGTCAAAAAGCTTTGTTTTCATTGAAATTTCTAGAGCTGAAACACGGCGTTCGACAGTACTGTGGTTCACACCAAGTTCTCTAGCTGCTGCCGTTACACGCCTCGCTCTTGCCACAGCAAGAAAATACCGCAAGTCGTTCCAGTCCCCTCGAATTTTCGCTTGTTTGCGCACTACCGTTCCTCGCATGTAGCTATTGATTGGAGCATCAATATCCCCAAAACTAAAGGAACAGTGAGCTAGACGACAAATAGTTGATTTCGCCCCTTAGGGAAAGGCGAAGCGCCACATAAGCAGTCAACAAGCGGGAGAGATTGAAAATGAAGAATAGTATGCGAAAATTGGGAGCTTTGACGGCAGCCTCCGCAGCTCTTATTGCAAGTGCGGCCTTCGCCGACAAGGCAACCGACACCCTAAATGTGGCTTGGGATGGTCAGCTAACCAATGCGGATTCCTACTACAACGCAAATCGTCCGGGCATTATGCTCTCTCGTATGGTGTGGGATCAGCTTATTGAAAGGGACCCCGATACATTTGAATATCAACCATCGCTAGCTACGGAGTGGCGTTGGATTAATGACCTGACACTCGAATTCGAACTTCGGGAAGGCATTTTTTTCCACAATGGTGAGCCATTTGACGCAGACGATGTTGTTTACACATTTAACTTCATTTCCAACCCTGCCAACAAAATCGTTAATCCGACGGTTGGTAGCTGGATCGATCACGTAGAAAAAGTAGATCAGTACAAAGTCAGGATTCATCTATCGAATGTTTTCCCTGCGGCCTTAGAATTTTTGTCCAGCGCAATGCCCATTTATCCAAATGAATATTATGCGGAAGTCGGGCCGGAAGGAATGGCAAACGCGCCGGTTGGTACCGGACCATATAAGATTGAATCCATCGAAGCCGGCGTGTCGGTAAGTTTTATGATAAATGAAGACTATTGGACTGGTAGTCCAAAAGGTATGCCGCAAATCGGAAGAGTAGTTGTTACCTACCCGGCAGATAAAACTACCGCAATGGCGGAGCTGATGTCCGGGTCGTTAGACTGGATGTGGTATGTTCCAGCCGACCAAGTGGAAAACTTAGCCTCTGTACCCGGCCTAACGGTCACATCCGGTGAAACGATGCGCGTGGGTTACATGAACCTCGATACCATGGGGCGCTCAGGTGAATCACCACTGCAGGATGTCCGCGTGCGGCAGGCGATTGCACATTCTATCAACCGCGAAGAATTTGCCGACGCCTTTTTCCCACCATCGGCGACAACATTAAAGGCGTTCTGTTTTCCGACTCAATTTGGTTGCTACCAAGGGGCCCAACAGTATGATTATGACGTAGACCGCGCGAGAGAGCTGATGGCAGATGCAGGTTATTCAGACGGTTTTCCTACCTCACTCTATGCATATCGCCAGCCAACCTCTTGGGCCGAAGCATTGGGCGGATACATGGGTAAGCTCGGAATTTCTACATCAATTCAAGTACTACAATACTCCGCTTTTCGCACCAAGGTTCAAGAAGGCAACGTTCCAATTTCCTTTGGTGACTGGGGATCCTATTCAATTAATGATGCATCCGCTATTCTCGACAATTTCTTTACGGGCACGCTCGATGATTACGCTGGCGATGAAGAGGTTTCCGAGTGGATAACAAAGGCGAGCGAAAGCAACGATCCTGCCGTACGAGAAGCACTGTATAAGCAGGCGATTGATCGCATAATGGAGCAAGCATACATTGTGCCACTAAACTCTTTTGGTGTGTTTTATGCCTATAGCGATGACTTAAACTTCACATCGCACCGTGACGAAATTCCCCGCTACTATCTTTACAGCTGGAAAGACTAGTTCCCAAACCCAAATTTCTCTCGCCCCCAAACATATTGAGGGCGAGAGTGCATACTGAGCAGGAGTCCTCCAGTGCTTACCTACCTACTAAAGAGAAGTGTCGTGGCGTTGCTTGTAGCGTTTACTGTCTCTATCATCAGCTTCGCTCTGCTCCATTTGTCGGGAAACTTGGCGCAATCACTGGCCGGCCCGTCTGCCTCAGCTGATGATGTTGCAAAAATTTCCGAGGCTTATGGTTTTGACCGTCCGTTCACCATTCAATATCTCGATTGGGCATCTGGCGTACTAAGAGGTGACTTTGGAGAGTCTTACTTCCTAAAGCAGCCGGTGTTTCCGCTTGTTATGTCCCGCTTACCAGTTACGCTAGTTTTGGGTGTTTCTTCACTAACACTAGCGCTTTTGGTTTCAATTCCACTTGGTATTATTGCGGCCCTTCGCCCAAACTCCTGGATAGACCGCACAGCGTTGACAGTGTCAGTGTTTGGACAAGCGATGCCTAGTTTTTGGTTTGGACTACTTCTGATGTCGGTACTTGCCGTATCACTGCGCTGGCTGCCGGTATCTGGTTCGAGTACTTGGTATCACTTTATAATGCCAACAATTACGCTCGCCTATTATTCAGTTCCACCATTCATGCGTCTTGTGCGCGGTGGTATGATGGAGGTACTTGCCGCTGACTTTATTCGAACAGCACGCGCAAAAGGACTCCGCCCGCATTCAGTGATCTTCAAACACGCATTGCGAAATGCCGTTGTTCCATTAGTGGCAGTTGCAGCCGTCCAATTGGGTGCCGCGTTGGGTGGATCGGTCGTAATTGAATCTGTTTTTCGATTGAACGGGGTCGGATTTTTGGCGTGGGAGTCGATAACTCGCGCAGATTTTCCGGTTGTTCAGGCTATCGTCTTGATCCTTTCTTGTGTCTACATTTTTCTGACTTTGGTTGCTGATGTTCTCAATGCCATTCTCGATCCACGTATTCATATACGCTAAGAGGAATTGTTAATGAATAATTTGAATGAACCCGAAGCTCCCGCAACAACGCAGCAGAATTTGTTTGGCGAACTTTGTCATCGAGCACTTCAGCATACGGGATTAATGATTGGAGCGGCAATTCTAAGCTTTGTTCTCTTTGTCGCATTAATGGCACCTTTCCTTGCTCCGTCTGATCCGTATTCGCAGGACTTAACAAATAGATTGCATCCTCCAATCTGGAATTCAGACGGAAGTTGGGAATATCCACTGGGAACGGATCAACTCGGACGAGATTATCTGAGTCGCTTGATCTATGGATCAAGAATATCACTTTTGATTGGTTTCAGCATTATGGTGATTTCTGGTCTGATTGGCACTACGTTGGGCGTTTTGGCTGGGTACTTTGGTGGCAAAGTGGATTTGGTCGTTAATTTTGTTATCACCACAAGACTCGCTATGCCTGTCATCCTTGTTGCGCTAACAGTCTCAGCACTGGCTGGAAGTTCAGTCTCGAACCTTATCCTCGTTTTGAGCCTTCTGTTATGGGACAGGTTTGCCGTTGTTACCCGAAGTGCCACGATACAGGCACGCGACCTCGAATACGTGACTTCTGCACAGGCCGTTGGGTGCTCAACAGGACGGATTATCGTTAGTGAGATACTCCCAAACATTATGACCTCAATTGTCATAATTGCGACGATCGAGATGGCCAACGGTATCTTGCTTGCCGCTGCCTTGTCGTTCCTCGGGCTAGGCGTACCCGCACCCTTACCCGATTGGGGAAGTATGATTGCCGACGGGAAACAATACATGTTCTTCAGCCCTTGGGTTATCACCATTCCGGGACTCGCACTTTTTGCTCTTGTCTTGGGAATAAACCTACTCGGAGATGGTATCCGTGATCTTAGTGCGCAGGAGAACAGGAATTGACCCCTCTTTTAGAAGTTAAGAATCTCAATGTTCATATTCCGCTTCGGGTGGGTGATCTTCACGCGGTACGCGGTGTTAGTTTTTCAGTTTCCGGTGGTGAAACCCTATGTTTGGTTGGAGAATCCGGGTGCGGAAAATCGCTGACTTCCTCTGCAATAATGAATTTGTTGCCAAAGCAGGCCCAGCGGACATCAGAGAAACTGTATTTCGATAACGTCGATTTAACGAAACTCAGCGAGCGAGAAATGTCAGATATCCGTGGGAACAGGATGGCCATGATCTTCCAGGATCCAATGACTTCGCTGAATCCTACTTTCACTATCGGTAATCAGTTAGAAGAGGTGCTAATGAGGCACAGCCGTGTGTCGCGTTTTACGGCCAGAGATAAAGCTGTTTTTCTTCTGGAAAAAGTGGGAATTCGCGGGGCCGGAGACCGATTGAAGCAACACCCGCATCAATTGTCAGGCGGCTTACGCCAGCGGGTTATGATCGCAATGGCACTGATGTGCGATCCGAAACTAATTATAGCTGACGAGCCGACGACGGCGCTCGATGTGACAATTCAGGCAGAGATTCTAAATCTACTGTATGAACTCAAGCAAGAACTAGGAATGGCTCTTGTATTGATCACCCACGATTTAGGTGTTGTTGCGAGTGTAGCCGACCGCGTGGCAGTTATGTACGCGGGCCGTGTTGTTGAAACAGGGAGTGTTTCTGGGATTTTTCAAAGTCCACAGCACCCCTATACACAGGGACTGCTCAGCTGTGTTCCCATTCCGGGACAAACAAAACGTGGCGAACATTTGGGATCTATACCTGGGGTAGTTCCTAGCCTGATAGGAGCGATGCAAGGTTGCGAATTCGCGAACCGGTGTTTATTTGCACAGACTGTCTGTCGCTCCGGTGCTGTGCAGCTTTCGGAATCTCAACCAGGGCATTTCTATCGGTGCGTATTCTCAAATGAAGAGCGGTCAGCCGTTTCCAAGATAGGTGCACGATCATGAGCCCTTCAGTTTTGGAAATTAAATGTGTAGAGAAATACTTTCAAATTGCCTCAGGTATATTGAACGGCCGACAATATCTAAATGCTGTTAATAAAGTTTCACTGTCAATTGAAACAGGCGAAATCCTTGGTCTCGTTGGTGAGTCAGGCTGTGGTAAGTCCACCCTTTCGCGGATGATGCTTGGTCTTATGACGCCCAGTGCGGGAGAAATATTACTTGGCGGAACACCTATTCAGAGCATGTCACGGTTCGAAGTTGCTCGCCAGGTTCAACCTGTCTTTCAGGATCCATCTTCTTCGCTGAATCCAAGCAAAAGAGTAGGTGCTATCATTGGATTACCCCTTGTAGTCCATGGTGTTGAGAAATCGGCGAAGTCTAGAAGGATCCAAGTCGAATCCATAATGGAACGAGTGGGTTTACCGCGCCGCTACTATGATACATTTCCTCATCAACTTTCCGGGGGGCAACGCCAACGTGTCTCAATCGCGCGAGCACTTATTTTGTCACCCGAGTTGCTCATATGTGATGAGCCGACTTCAGCGCTGGATGTGTCAGTTCAATCACAAATTCTCAATCTTTTGCAGGACCTACAAAAAGATTCAAATCTTACAATGATAATTATCAGCCATAATTTGGCCGTGATTGAACACTTAGCGACGCGTGTCGCTGTCATGTATCGCGGTGAAATCGTTGAAGAAAATTGTACTGAGGCGTTGTTCTCAGAGCCATGCCACCCCTATACCCAGAAATTGCTGTCTTCTGTTCTAACTCCCGAAAGTGGCCTGCAACGAAACCTTGAAACAAGAAAAAATGGTATTGTTCTCGAATAAACCTCGACATTTACAAAAAGGAAAATATATGCAAAATATACCAGTTTTTGACGGCCACAATGATGCTCTTGGGCGGATGTATATGTCGAAATCGGCCAATCCAGCTCAAGGCTTTTTAAATGGACAAGACGAAGGTCATTTGGATCTCATAAAGGCTCGGGCGGGGTCAATGGTAGGTGGTTTTTTTGCGCTTTACTCCCCCTCAAGTGACGACCCTCTAGGCTTTCTGTCTAAACTACAATCTGATGACGATGGCGTTGTTTCAATCCCAAACCCTCCACCGCTAGGTATCGAAGATGCGCAGCGTTCAATCATATCTCAAATGTCTATTTTGGCAAAGATCGAACGCGAGTCGCTAGGTGACGTGGTTATCTGTAAAACGAGTACTGCCTTGCAAGAAGCTATCCGAAACGAGTCGTTGGCAATCCTCCTGCACCTTGAAGGAGCAGACGCAATTGACGAAAACTTCGATTTTCTTGAGATCCTTTACAGGTTTGGTCTACGTTCGATTGGGCCGGTCTGGAGCCGCGACAATATTTTCGGCTATGGTGTTCCTTTCCGATTTCCCTCGTCGCCTGACTTAGGTGAAGGTCTTACCTCGCGGGGAGAGGATCTCGTTCGGCTCTGCAACGAAATGAAAATACTTGTTGATACAGCGCACACAACGGAAAAGGGGTTTTGGGACATTGCAAAAATATCAAATGCCCCGTTGATCGCAACACATTCAAATGCGCACGCGCTTTGTCCATCTCCTCGAAATTTAACGGACCGCCAGTTGCATGCAATACGTGATACAGATGGTATGGTTGGGCTCAACTTTGCCACAGGTTTCTTACGATCAGACGGTGCTATGCGGCCAGATACCGACCTGCAACTAATGGTCGAGCAAATAGATTACTTGATAGGCGTAGTTGGTGAAAATCATGTTGGATTCGGTTCGGATTATGATGGTGCAATCGTTCCAGAATCCGTTGCTACTGCGGCTAAGCTTCCTGTTCTAGTCGACGCGTTGCGCCACAGAGGTTACTCCGAGGAATTGCTTCAAAAAATAGCCTCTAAAAATTGGCTTAGTGTTCTGGAAAAAACGATAGAGTAGAGCGCGTGTTGTCAACGGCGGCGTAACAACCTGCCATTGGGGCGGAGCAAAAGTCGGCCACTTGGTTACGCGCCTTGGGGCGTGATGCCATCAAGTAGCAAGCACGTTCCAAGGCGCGTTGGCCGTCAGGCCAACCTGATGATGTGTTAAGTTTTGGTACGCTTTGATTTGCTCTGATTGAGCCGTAAGGTAAGCGCGGCTTAGACCCCACCTATACGGCGTAGTTCGTAAGTATCCGCCGAAGGCCGCTGACGTGCCCTATTGATCAAACGGGTGATGTCACGTTAACTGCCCTATTGTTGTTCGCGTCGCGATTTCTTCTTATCTGACTGCAATGCAGACATCGGCTATCAGCTACAAGCGCCATCGCTTTCCATCCCAGATTATCGCTCACGCGGTCTGGCTCTACATGCGCTTCAACCTAAGCCTGCGTGAGGTTGAGGAGATGTTGCTCGAGCGCGGAATTGATGTGTCCTACGAAACCATCAGGCGCTGGACGGTCAAATTCGGGCCTCAGATCGCCCAGAATCTGCGACGGAGGCAAGCCCGTCCGGGTGATGTTTGGCATCTGGACGAAGTCGTCGTGAAGATTGCCGACAGGTCATTCTGGCTCTGGCGCGCGGTCGATCAACATGGGGTTGTGCTGGATGAAATCCTCCAGTCCAGTCGGAATAAGCCGGCTGCGAAACGTCTGATGCTCAGACTTCTCAAGCGTCATGGCTTCGTGCCAAAACGGATTATAACGGACAAGCTGCGATCCTATGGCGCTGCCAAGCGCGACGTAGCGCCCGGTTTGGATCATTGGTCGCACAAGGGCCTGAATAATCGCGCAGAGAACAGCCACCTGCCGTTTCGAAAGCGGGAACGGGTGATGCAAGGACACCGATCACCCGGCGGCTTGCAGCGCTTCGTGTCTGTTCACTCAGCAACCCGAAACTGCTTCTTTGTCCCATCCTGCCGCCGCACAGCCTTAACCATCCGCTTCCATCGGTTGCAGGCACTTGATGTCTGGAAAACGGCTGCGAACATCGCCTGATCCCACTAACGCGATGCCTTCGCCGATTGCCGACAGGTTAACGTGACAACACCTTGACCGGTGCCAGTCGGGCAGCGGTTCAGCGCAACCTCGCATGGATGGAAGCGCGAGGCCTCATCCGGGAAGTGACTGGGCAGGGGCGGTTCCGGATGTGGCAGGCAGCGACCTGAAGAGGGCCCGAAGGTGATCCAGAACACGCATAAGCACGCTTATGGCAAATAATGCGCAGGGACCCGCTGTATGTTGTAAAAGCGAAATTTTACGTCCCAGCACTTTGTCGATTGTGTTTTAGAGCTAGCTCCATCCATTCGCTTCCAAATTATGGGTGTTTGCATCAACCAGCCATCTATTTGGTCGGTGCGTTGGGTTTCGGGATCACTTTTTGAAATTCAATTCATTGGCGAGCTTTGAGGTTTCTCGTAATTCTGCCAGAGCTTCCTCTCTTTCTTTTATCTCGGCGCGAAGCTTATTTTCGAGGATTTTTGATATCCTTGCCCATTCGCGAAGCTGCGCTCTTGAGCCCCTGTTTTTATATATTTCTAAGGCCTTGTTGCACAAATCGAGTGAGGGATTCACTGCGTGGATCCAGCATGATAGCTGGAGGTCATGAGCAGTTGGGCACCTACGAAGTACAAGACCACGAACTGGTCGGCTTACAATGACGCACTCCGGCAACGCGGATCGCTGACGATCTGGTTTGATCCCGACATGGTGTGGCGGCCGCCGCCGACGGGGAAGCGCGGGCGGCAGCCGAGTTTCAGCGACGCTGCGATCCAGACTTGTTTGACCATGAAGGTGCTGTTCGGCATGCCGTTGCGACAGACGACCGGGTTTGTCGAAAGCCTTTTGCGCCTGGTCGGGCTGGACTGGCGGGTGCCGGACTTCAGCACCTTGTGCCGCCGCCAGCGGACGTTGAACGTGGCCATCCCTTACCGTGGCGGCACGGGCCCGCTGGACCTGCTGATCGACAGCACCGGCATCAAGGCCGAGGGCGAAGGCGAGTGGAACGCGCGCAAGCACGGCGGCCCCAAGCGGCGCATCTGGCGAAAGATACACATTGGAATTGATGAGCAAACGCTGGAGGTCCGGGCCGTCGAGATCACCGGCAGCAACATCGGCGACGCGCCCATGTTGCCCGAACTGCTCGACCAAATCCCACCAGATCAGGATGTCGGATCGGTAACCGCTGACGGAGCTTACGACACGCGCAAATGCCATGACGCGATTGCCGCACGTGGCGCACATGCCGTCATCCCACCCCGCAAAAACGCCAAGCCCTGGAAGCCCACAAGCACCGGCGCCATCGCCCGAAACGAGGCGGTGCGTGCGTCCCGGTATCTGGGCAAGACGTTGTGGCGACGTTGGAGCGGATACCACCGCCGGAGCCGTGTCGAGGCAAAGATGAACTGCATCAAGTTACTCGGCCAATCCCTCATGGCCCGCGACTTCGATCGCCAAGTCGCCGAACTGCAGGTCCGCATCGCTGTCCTGAACGGCTACACCGCGCTTGGTATACCTATCACTGAGGCCGTAGGATAAATCCGTCCGGGGAAAGGGGAACTGTGGTCAGGCCCCGATTTGTGCAACAAGGCCTATTTCTAACCAAACTCTTATATCTTCAAGCTTCATTCCGAACCGACGACCTCGCAAGATCAGCTTGAACCGCGCGATCTGTTTGCGATCATAACTTCGTTCACGCCCTTGTAGCGTGGGTTTGAGAAGTTCGAGATATTCGTAATACCGCAGGGTTCGGGGGGTGACGTCGAATTTCCCGACCATCTCTTTGAAGGTGAGCGTTTCGTCATCGGACTTGTTCATGGCGTCACTCCGTTCTGATATATGGTCGTGTTAGCGTCTCGTCGTCTAATCCTAACGTGAACTGGCGAATAACCCTTTGCTGGTTTTTCGATATGCGGACGGCGAATCCCCTGAAACCCGCCGGAAAAATCGCGACAGGCTGGCAGTTTCCGAAAAACCGAGGCGATCTGCAACTTCAGCCAGCGGTAACTCGGATGTATCAAGAAGCTCCCGTGCGCGGCGCAAGCGCACGCTATCGATAATCTGGCGATAGCTCATCGACTGACTGGCAAGTTTTCGATGTAAAGAGCGTTCTGACAAATGAAGCGTTTCGGCCACTTCCGGCGCATTGGGAAAAACGCCGCGCACCTGCATCAACACCTGATAAACCGAATTTGCTGTTCCGGTATGCTTGGGGCCGGTTTCAAGCATATTCTCGCACAAAACACGATAGTTTACCGCAAGAAGGGCATTCGCCAGCGGCAGTTTCAGCGCGCCTGTTCCAGGATGAAAGTGAATGCAACTGCGCGGTGCGCGATACACGATTTCGGTTTGCCAGCGCGCTTCTAGGTTCATCCAGCCTTTCGGGCGGTCCAACGGGCATTCGATCAGACGGATGGGCAGGTTTTCTTGACGCAGGTCCCGGAAGAAGGTCGGGCCGGACCCAAGCAGCCGTTCATGAACAAAATCCAGAAGATCGGGCGGTACATACTGGTCGTCGGCAACAAACCCTGTTGCAAAACCTTCATCGTCCTCTGTGATGTCATATGCCAGCAGTGCGTATCCCAGCCCCTGCATTTGCGTGAAAACCCTCAGCCCCGCTGTCACATTCTCTGAAACTAGCGTGGCAAGCCCGATAGGGCCATACGAGATCAGGCTGTAACGCAGACCGGTGACAAAAGCGACACCTTCAATATGCGCTGTACTCCGGCAAAAGGCACGCAGGAATGTGAGTTCCTGAATACCGTCCAGCGTGCCCCATGGATCCGAGAGAAGGCTGAGCTGCAAACCTGCTTCTTTGAGCAATGGGTCAGGATCAATGCCGTGTTCGATCAGCACGTCACACATGAACTGGATGCTATGTTTGGGAAGACGCAGGTTTTGGAGCAAGCCCACCTTCATGACGATGACCTCAAAATTCTACTGATGGGTAAATAATATCGATTTGGCAGAAAATGTCAAATTTGTGGCGTTTTCGGACATTCCCTGCCAGTCCTAACCCTGCGATGCTTGATGCAAGAGATGGGGGAGGGTTAGGGACACGGTCGCGATCAGATGCACTTTTGCGCCATTTGCAAATCCATGATTTGTTACCGCCCGATTGCTGATCCGACGTATGATAAAACCCGCCAAACTTGCTGATAGTATTCTGCTTTTCCGGGAACGATTTATCCCGGGCAGCGCATCATTCGCCTTGCAGGAGAAACTTCTTGGGGCGTGAAACCGGGAGGAAAACTATGAAACGTCGGAATTTTCTACGCAGCGCCGGGGCGCTAACTTTGGCCAGTACCTTGCCTGCGCCAATGGTTCTGCGGGCCGCAACGCCCGAAGATTATCACATTGCGGGCATTCTGTCTTTCTCGGGCGCATACGGCTTGATCGGCAATGACATGCGCAAAGGCGCGGAACTTGCCGTGGCCATGCGGGGTGGCGAATTGTTGGGCAAAAAAGTCCGCTTCAGCTGGGAAGACGATGAAACCAAACCCCAGCCCGCCGTACAAAAAGCAAGCCGGCTGTTGGCGGAAGGCACGCAATTGATGTTTGGCGCGGTCAGCTCAGCGTCGACTCTGGCACTGCAAAGCCTGTCCACACAGCGCAAGGTGCCGCATCTGGTCACGATTTCCGCAGACGACAGCATTACCAAGATGGACGGTGCGCGTTACTCATTCCGTACGTCCAACACGTTGGCCATGGAAATGAACATGTGTGTTGAATTCGTAAAGAAACGCGGGATCAAGAGAGTATACGCGGTCACGGCTGATTATCAGGCCACGCGCAGCGCCTTTGACGACTTTGCCGCAAAAGCAAAAGCCGCCGGTGTCGAGATCGTCGGGAATGACTTTGCCCCGCTTGGCAACCGCGACTTTTCGGTCATCATCGACAAGATGGCGCGTTCGGACGCCGATGGTATTCTGGTTGTGGCAACGGGCAATGACGGCGTCACCTTCTGCAAGCAGGCAGGTCAGGTTGGGATGGGTCAGAACAAAGTGCTGTTCGGCCCCGTGCTTCAGGATGAAATCTTTGCAGCCGCGACAGGCGAGGCCGCATTGGGCGTGAACTCCGGCGTGCGTTATCACTTCTCGCTCGACAATCCGGCAAACGCCGAATTCGTGACGGCCTACCGTGACGCAAACGGTGACTACCCTTCGGCCTTCGCGGGCGAGGCATTTGACGGTCTTCGCTGGTGGATGGATGTCATCGAAGCGACTGACAGCTGGGATGTGGAAACCTGGGTCGATGCATTTGAAACATCGGTCTATGAAAATTCGGTCGAAGGGCGCAAGGAAATGCGCGCTTGTGACCATCAGGCCAAACAGGTCGGTCTTTGGGGTGAAGTTGTGAAGGGCGAGGCACCATTGCCGGACCTCACCATGAAAATCACCGAAGAGTTTTCGGCAAATAGCCTGTTTAGCGACTGTTAATCGATCCTCCCTGAACTGGGCGGCGCTGTTCCCTCGCGACATGCGTCGCCCGCTTTTTTGGGGTGAAACTGAGGAACCCTGAATATGTCCATTATCGTGATCGGGCTGAGTCTCAGCTTTCTGCTGTTTCTGCTGGCAGCGGGCTTGACCCTTATTTTTGGCATGTTGGGGGTGATCAACTTTGCCCATGGCGCGCTTTATATGCTTGGCGCGTTTGTCGGGTATCAAATTGTTCATATGACCGGATCGTTCTGGTTGGGACTGCTGTTTGCGCCGCTGATCGTCGCCTGTGTTGGTGCGCTGATCGAAATTTTGGCGCTGAAACAGGTCTATGACCGCGACCACATTTTTCAGCTTTTACTCACTTTCGGATTCATTCTGGTCATCGACGACGCGACAAAGATGATCTGGGGATTTGACTATAAGCAAGTGCCGACACCAGAAATCTTCATGGCACCGATTTCCATGTTTGGCAGTCAAATACCGTCATACCGGCTTTTTGTAATCGGTTTTGGTGCAGCGGTTTCTCTGGCACTGTTCTTGCTGCTGGACCGTAGCAAATGGGGCATGATTATTCGCGCCGCCAGTTCCGATCCGGAAATGGCTCAGACACTCGGTGTAAATGTAAACCGGGTTCGCACCGGCGTCTTTGCGCTTGGTGCGTATCTTGCGGCTCTTGGTGGCGTGGTTAGCGCACCGTTGGTGCCGATCGAACTGGGCATGGGATTCAGCGTTATCATCGACTGTTTTGTCGTGGTGATCATCGGCGGGCTTGGGAACATTCGCGGCGCAATCCTTGCGTCGTTGCTGTTGGGCATGACGCGGGCGGCCGGATATACCTACGCAACTGAATGGGTCGAACTACTTACCTTTGCCCTGTTGATCGGAACGCTGATGTTCCGGCCTGCGGGCTTGTTTAGCACAAAGGGGCGTTCGGCATGACACGCAGGATTATCGGTCAGGCCCTGATGGGCATTATTATCGCAGTTATGATTATCGTTCCGTTTTTTGTGCAGGATGAGCAATGGGTGAACCTTGTCAGCCTGATCCTGATCTGGGCCTTGTTCGCAATCGGCTTTGATCTGGTCTTCGGGGTGACAGGTATGCTGTCATTCGGCCATGCGGCGTTGTTCGGGGCAGGGGGTTATGCGCTCACAATCCTCACCCTCAGCTATGGCGTCGGTTTTATACCGGGCCTTTTTGCAGCGGCGATTGTCGGAGCGGTGCTGGCTTACCTGATGGGGCTTTTTGCGCTTCGGGTTTCGGGGCTTTTTTTTGCACTGCTGACACTGGCCCTGGCGCAGATGATGTACATCCTTGCGTCCAACAAGCTGCGCGCAATCACCGGCGGATTGGACGGTATTCCAGGCGTGCCGCGGCCTGACTTGTTCGGGATCAATTTCTACGACAACCACAACTATTATGGGTTTATCGTGGCGGTTTTCCTGATCGGACTGGCGCTGATGGCATTGCTGCGTGGGTCGCCATTCGGGCGGGCATTGCGCGCGGTACAGGCGAACGACGTGCGCGCCGCGCAACTCGGATACAACGTCCATAGCTTGCGCCAATCGGCGTTTATCGTTTCGGGTGCGTATGCAGGTGTTGCAGGAGCCCTGCTGGCATCGTTGATCTTCTACATCTCTCCGCAAATGCTGCATTGGTCCACATCGGGCGACGTTTTGATCATGACCGTGCTGGGCGGCAAAGGCACATTGCTAGGTCCGATTCTTGGCGTGGCCTTGTTTGAATTACTGAAAGAAGAACTGAGCCAAATCACCCAATATTGGTACGGCATCCTTGGTCTGGTGTTCATTTTTGCCACCATCTTCCTACGCAACGGTATTGCCGGAATGTTCCAAGGTGATCAGGACGAAGGAGACATGCAATGACTGCCGGATCATTGAGTTGCAACGATATTCAGGTCTCCTTCAGCGGGTTGAAAGCTGTCAACGGTGTGACGTTCGACTTCCAGCCGGGTCAGCTTTACGGGATTATCGGACCTAACGGTGCGGGCAAGACCACGTTGATGAATGCGCTTTCGGGTCATGCCAAGCTAAGCGGTGGTCAAGTGATGCTGGACGGGCGCGATGTAACGGGCCTGTCGGTGCATAAACGGACCCGCATCGGTCTGGGCCGCAGTTTCCAGATCACCAAGATCTTCGCCGGCATGTCGGTGCTTGAGAACCTTCAACTTGCTGCTTTTGCGCATCTGTACAGGTTGCAGCCCTTCTGGCTTCCGGCGGGCCGCTTTCCTGCAGTCAGGGAACGGGCCGAAAGCGTTCTCGAAGAGATCGGCCTGACGGTGATGGCGCACCGCCCCGCCGAAACCTTGTCTCACGGCGATCAACGCGCATTGGAAGTCGGGCTGGCATTGCTGAGCAACCCATCGGTCCTGTTGCTCGATGAACCATTGGCCGGTGTTGGACATGACCAGATCGGGCCTGCGATGGAGCTGATAAAACGGATCGTCAAGGGCCGCACCGTGCTGCTGATCGAACACAACATGGACGTTGTAATGCGGGTCTCCAGTGCTTTGGTCGTGATGGTTCAAGGGCAAATTCTGGCGTCTGGCAGCCCTGAAGAAATCCGCGCAAACGCCGAGGTGCGAGCGGCTTATCTGGGAGAAGAGGAATGAAGCTGCTTGCGTTGGAAAGCTGCAATGTCACTTATGGCAAGGCGCAGGCGTTGCATAGCGTGTCGATCGAAGTCGCACAGGGCGAAGTTGTTTCGCTGATCGGGCGCAATGGCGCAGGCAAAAGCACCATTCTCAAGACGATCATCGGTTTAAAGCAACCGGTTTCAGGGCGCAGAGTCTGGAAAGGGGACGACGTTACCGCGCGACTCCCGAACCAACTGGGCCGTCTGGGCATTGGGTATGTCCCCGAAGACAGGCGCATTTTTGACAATCTGACAGTGCATGAAAACCTGCGCATCGCAACCGTCATGGGACGCACTGGCGCATGGACCGAAACCCGGATTTTTGAAATGTTTCCGGTGCTGCTTGATCGCGCGTCACAGGCGGGAAACACGCTTTCGGGCGGCGAACAGCAAATGCTGGCGATTTCGCGCGCGCTTTTGACTAATCCGGAACTGTTGCTGCTGGACGAACCGACTGAAGGCCTTGCCCCGCTGATCGTTGATGAATTGGTCGATTCGATGCGGCGGATCAACGAAGAAGGTATGACGCTTTTGCTGGT
Source organism: Pseudosulfitobacter sp. DSM 107133 (assembly GCF_022788695.1). Classification (NCBI taxonomy): domain Bacteria; kingdom Pseudomonadati; phylum Pseudomonadota; class Alphaproteobacteria; order Rhodobacterales; family Roseobacteraceae; genus Pseudosulfitobacter; species Pseudosulfitobacter sp. DSM 107133. The sequence continues at coordinate 83,239 of NZ_CP085158.1, read as the reverse complement.
TGAACAGAACCTGCGCGTGCCGATGAAATTGGCCCATCGACAGTACGTTGTCGACAACGGGACCGTCCAGTGGAGCGGCACGACAGCAGATTTGCTGGCCAACCGCGAAGAGATCGAAAAGCTCATCAGTGTATGAGTTCAGACTGGCAAGGCGGGAAAATCCCGGAAACCAAGATAGGAAACCGTTATGCGTGTGATCGATTTCTTCGACAGGGGTGTCGCAATCAACCCTAACGTGATCGCTTTGGAAGATGCTAAAATCGGCCGGAGTTACGGCGAAGTTCAGGAACGCACATATCGTTTCGCCAATGCCATCACTGCCGAAGGGTACGGACGCGACAAGATGGCCGGCGTTTACAGCCCCAACTGCGTGAGCGGCCTTGAAGTTATGCTGGGCTTGTTTCGTGCCGGCACGATCTGGGTTCCCGTCAATGCCAAGAACGGCGTAGAAGAAAACGCGTATATCCTGGATCATAATGATGTGGAGATTCTGTTTTATCACAGCGATCTTGCACCGGCGCTGGAACAATTGCGTGAACTTTGCCCAAAGATACAAAAATTCATCTGTCTGGATAAACAAGACGGCGCGGCACCATGGCTGGAAGACTGGATGGCCGCGGCCCCTTCAACCGATCCCGATGTGCCGCTTGGCCCTGATGATCTTGTCGGAATTTTATCCTCTGGTGGGACAACGGGGCGGCCCAAGGGGATCATGCTGACGCAGTTGAACTGGACCACGCTAATCGCGAACTATTATGCCAGTTTTGATGCCGGACCTGACCCTGTGCATTTGCTGATCACGCCTATGACCCACGCGTCAGGGGTGCTTGCCATTGCGTTGATGGCCGCTGGTGCGCGCAGCGTCATCCTGCCGGGATTTGATGCCGCCAACGTTCTAGACACAATTGAAAGCGAGGGAGTGACCCATCTGTTCCTGCCGCCGACCGCCGTTTACATGCTGTTGTCGCAACCGGAAGTTGCGCAACGTAGCTTTCCGTCATTGCGGTTCTTTCTTTATGCCGCCGCACCTATGGCCATTGACAAGCTGCGCCAATGCCTGAAGATTTTTGGGCCGGTCATGGCGCAGTGTTTCGGACAAGCAGAATCGCCGATGTTCTGCGCGCTGCTGACGGCAGAGGATCACAATGTTATCGGAGATCCGGCCCGCGAACACCGGCTTGCAAGTTGCGGCAGGCCCGCACTTTTGACACCGATGGCGATCATGGATGATGACGGTAACATTATGCCGCGTGGTGAGCATGGTGAAATTGTTGTGCGCGGAAATCTGGTGATGAAGGGGTATTACAAAAACCCCGAAGCAACCGCAGAGGTTTCCCAGTTCGGTTGGCACCATACCGGCGACATCGGGTATCTGGATGACGAGGGTTACCTTTATATCGTGGACCGCAAGAAAGACATGATCATTTCGGGCGGCTTCAACGTTTATCCCTCGGAAGTCGAGCAGGTGATCTGGTCGCATCCTGCTGTGCAGGATTGCGCGGTGATCGGTGTGCCTGACGAAAAATGGGGTGAAGCGATCAAGGCGGTGATCGAACTCAAACCCGATGCAACGGTGGAACCCGAAGCAATCATTGCATTGTGCAAGGAAAACCTTGGCAGCGTAAAGGCCCCCAAAACGGTTGACTTCTGGGATGAACTGCCGCGCAGCCCCGTTGGGAAGGTGCGCAAAAAGGACATCAGGGATACGTTCTGGCAGGGGCAAGCGCGCAGAATTTAGGGAGCAGAATTATGAACATCGCGTACATTTTGACACAGTCCGCGCGCGCCTATTGCGATCGACCTGCCGTCTGCTTGGGGTTGTCGACGTTCAGCACCTACACCCAATTACAGTACCGCAGCGCGGCCTTGGCCGCTGCGCTGAAACAGCGCAATCTGGTAAAAGGTGACCGTGTTCTGATCTTCATGGGCAACCGGCCCGAATATATCGAGATCCTGTTTGCCATCTGGACTGCCGGATGTGTTGCCGTTCCGTTGAATGCCAAACTGCACCCTAACGAAGTGACCTATATCCATGCTAACTGTGATGCCGCACTTGCCTTTACCGACCGGCCGGAAGACGTCGAAGGGTTTTCAGCAGTCATTGCGGTCGGTGGACCGGAATATAATGCGGCGTTACAAGCGTCAGCGGATTTGCAGCCTGCACACGCTGCGCAAACCGATCCGGCATGGATTTTTTATACCAGCGGCACGACGGGCCGCCCGAAAGGGGCGATACTGACCCACCGCAACCTCTGGACCATGACCACGAGTTTTCTGGCCGATATGTGTCCGGTTACGGAAATGTCGGCGGCGCTGCATCCGGCACCGCTGTCTCATGCGGCAGGGCTGTTTATGCTACCGTTTGCGCAGCGGGGCGCGGCGAATGTTGTGCCGCAAAGCGGTGGATTCGATCCGCATGAAATCGTGACGTTGCTGCATGAATATCCCCATTCATCTTTTTTTGTCGCACCCACGATGCTGACGCGTCTGACGGCCTATCCTGCGCTTGACACGGCGGCCATCGAAAACCTTGATCTGTTGTTCTGCGGCGGTGCGCCGATTTATGTCGCAGACCTGCGCCGGGCGATGGCGCTGTTGGGCAACCGCATCTGGATCGGATACGGACAAGGCGAGGCACCATGTACGATCACTTATCTACCACCGCATATATTGAGCTGGGAAATTCCGGATAGTTGGCTGGGATCCGTCGGCATTCCACGCACCGGCGTCACGGTCTGTGTGGTGGATGAAACAGGCACACAATGCCCCCCAGATGTCGCGGGCGAAGTGATCGTCAGTGGCGATGTGGTGATGGCGGGATACTGGGGCAATGAAACGGCAACGGCGTCAGCCTTGCGGGACGGCTGGCTCCATACCGGCGACATTGGCAGCGTGGACGCCCACGGTTTCCTGACGCTCAAGGACCGGTCCAAGGACGTGATCATTTCTGGCGGGTCAAATATTTATCCGCGCGAGGTCGAAGAGGTGCTGCTGCGTCATTCCGGCGTGGTCGAAACTAATGTTGTTGGCCGCGAGGAGGCCGAATGGGGCGAGGAAGTCATCGCGTTTGTTGTGGCAGAGCCGGGCGTGACCGCACAGGCGCTGGACCGTTTTTGTCTGGATAACATAGCGCGGTTCAAGCGACCCAAGGCCTATTGCTTTGTTCTCGAACTGCCCAAAAGCAGCTACGGCAAAATACTTAAGACAGAGTTGCGCCAGATGCTGACCGACCCCGATACACAATTCGAAAAACCATAAAAAAGGAGACCCAAAATGACTGCCATTATTGCCGGTGTCGGCATGATCCCTTTTGCAAAACCGGGCGCATCGGCACCTTACGACGAGATGGGCGAGGTGGCGATCCGTCTTGCACTGGATGACGCCGGTATCGCGTTCGAAGACGTGCAACAGGCCTATGCCAGCTATGTTTACGGCGACAGCACAAGCGGGCAGCGTGTGATTTACCGCGTGGGCATGACGGGCATCCCGATTATCAACGTGAACAACAATTGTTCGAGCGGTTCAACAGCGCTTTTCCTCGCACGGCAGGCTGTCGAAAGCGGTGTGGCAGAATGTGTGCTGGCGGTGGGTTTTGAACAGATGGCCCCCGGTGCGTTGGGTGTTGTCTTTCCCGATCGCCCGTCACCGCTGGCGGAATTTGATGCCGCCACGGACCGGCTGATAGGGGACGTCGATCTGCCGATGACGCTTCGGTATTTCGGCGGTGCGGGCAAGGCGCATATGGAACGATTTGGTACGAAGATGGAGACATTCGCCAAAATTCGGGCCAAGGCTAGCCGCCATGCCGCGAACAACCCACTCTCGGTTTTCCGCAAGGAGATGACCACGCAGGATGTAATGGGTGCGCAGGTGATCTGGCCCGGTGTAATGACACGGCCAATGGCTTGTCCGCCCACCTGCGGCGCTGCGGCGGCGCTTGTGGTGTCCAAAGGGTTCGCTGAAAAAATGGGCCTTGATACAACTGTACAAATCCGCGCGCAGGCAATGACAACGGATAAACTGCTGGACCCTGAAACCGGCGACATGATCGAAGTGGTTGGCGCCAGGCTGAGCCGTGATGCCGCGCGCATGGTCTATGAAAAGGCGGGCGTGGGTCCTGACGATATCGACGTGATCGAATTGCATGACTGTTTCGCGCAGAACGAATTGATTTCCTACGAGGCCCTGGGGCTATGTGCCGAAGGTGATGGCGAAAAGTTGGTCGATGATGGCGACAACACCTTTGGCGGGAAATACGTCACGAACCCGTCTGGTGGTCTGCTGTCAAAGGGGCATCCACTGGGTGCTACGGGGCTGGCACAGTGTTTTGAGTTGACCAACCAACTGCGTGGAAAGGCAGAGAACCGGCAGGTCGATAATGCGCGGCTTGCCCTCCAGCATAACGTTGGGCTGGGCGGTGCGGCGGTTGTTACACTTTATGAAAGGATTACAGCATGACAAAACCACCAATGAGAGATCGTGACGATTTCGGCGTGGCACTTGTCACCGGTGCAGGTTCTGGCATCGGACAGGGGATTGCTTTGCGGCTGGCGGAGTTGGGCGCGAGGGTTGTTGTCACTGATATTGCCGAAACAGGCATAGCCGATACGGTCAAGCAGATCGAAGCGGCAGGTGGTACAGCGCTTGGGCAAAAGCTTGATGTGTCGGATCCGGCATCGGTGAATGCGGCATTTGACGAGACGGAACGCTGGGACAAATGCGTGGATGTGCTGGTGAACAATGCGGGTATCGTCGGGATTAATCCGTTCCTCGATTTTCCTTTGGAAGACTGGAACCGCGTTATGGCTATCAACCTGACAGGCAGCATGTTGTGCGCGCAACTTGCTGCGCGTGAAATGGTTCGTCAGCGATATGGCAGGATCATCAATATCACGTCGGTCAGCGGCATCCGCGCAGGGGTCGGGCGCACGGCTTACGGCACGTCCAAGGCGGCCTTGGTGGGGCTGACACGCCAGATTGCGCTTGAAGTTGCGGCGCATGGCGTCACGGCAAACGCGATTGCACCGGGCGCCATTACAACTCCGCTCACCGAAAGCACCTATACCGAAGAAACGGTTGCGCGCCTGTTGCCGATGATTCCGGCGGGTTACATGGCCGACCCTGCGGATATCGCGGCGGCAGTTGCCTATCTGGGCTCGCCTGATGCGCGATATGTGAACGGTGAAACACTGGTCGTTGATGGTGGATATGTCTGTGGCGGCATGATGCAGACTGGCTCGCTGGATCTGGGCACAAAAAGTTCGTCCTGAACACAAGGTGTCGCGCGGCGAGGCATTTTTTCATGTCGCGCGCATCATCGGGGAACGCACTATCTTGATGTCGCCGGATTGCTGATTCTCCGATCAAATCGGACGGGAGAAACCGACAACCTACAAGCCTATGTAACCTAACGTAAATTAGTTCTTGATTTGATTATATATTTTTGATTACTTACTGGTAAGTAAATAGAAAGACGCACGCATGACTCAAGCGAATGTACTGGTCGAATACCGTGGTCCGGTTGCGTGGCTGACGTTGAACAGGGCCAACAGTCTTAATGCACTTTCTGTCGACCTCATTGGGGAACTGCGCGCCGCGATAAGAGAGATCGCTGTGGCAAAACAGGTGCGCGCAATTGTGCTGACGGCTGCGGGGCGTGCGTTTTGCGCCGGTGCCAATCTGAAGGAAGTCCTCGCTGGTCTGGATGATGCCGATACGCAAAAGGGTGATTTTCTTGACGCTATCGGCGCGACGTTTCAAGCGCTGCGTGATTTGCCGAAACCGGTGATCGGCGGGCTGAATGGCATTACCGTTGCGGGCGGGCTGGAACTCGCGATGTGTTGCGATGTGCTGATTGCGGGCGAGAGCGCCAGAATTGGCGATGCTCATTCGAATTTTGGTGTGTTCCCTGGCGCAGGCGGCGCTGCTGTCTTGCCGTGCCGGATCGGACTCGCAAACGCGAAATACCTCTTGTTTTCGGGCCAAAGTCTACCAGCGCGCGAATTGATGCGCATGGGGCTGGTGCAGGAAGTGGTTGGTGATGACGCGCTTGAAGCGCGGCTGCACGAGTTCAGCCAGTTGCTGGCGACCAAAAGCCCGCTGGTCCTGTCGCAGATGAAGCGGGTAGCCAATGCATCCATCGAAATGACGCAGGTGGAGGCGCTGAAACAGGAACTTGCCGTGCTGCGCGAACATCTGAAATCCAACGATGCGGCCGAAGGACTTGCCGCATTCGGTGAAAAACGAAAGCCGGTTTTCACCGGCACATGAGCGGAGATTGAAATGACAAAAATTTACATTGCCGGGGTCGCGATGACCAAAATGGGACGCCTCGACGGGGCAACGGTAAAGTCGCTGACCTGCGAGGCTGTCGATGGCGCGATGGCGGACGCCGGCATTGGCAAGGATGACATTCAGGCTGCCTACTACGCGAACACAACACAGCGACATCTTGAGGCGCAGTTGATGATCCCGGGCCAGATCACCCTGCGCGAGATGGGATTTGAGGGCATCCCGATGGTAAACGTCGAAAATGCATGTGCCAGCGGGTCAACCGCGTTGAACCTTGCGGCTCAATTTCTCAAAGCAGGCGAGGGTGACGTGGCTTTGGCCGTTGGGGCCGAAAAAATGTGGACAGGTGACAAAGCTAAGATGTTCAGCTTTTTCGATGGCGCGTGGGATGTGTCCACCGTTGAGGAAAATACCGAAAAACTGATGGCGCTGGGCAAAGGCATCGACGTGCCGAATGACACCACTTCGGACAAGCCGTTTTCAGTCTTTATGGCGATTTACGGAGCGTTCGGGCTGGCGCATATGCGCACGTTCGGCACGACCCAAAAACAGATTGCTGCGATTGCAGCAAAGAACCACATGCATTCGGTTGAAAATGAAAAGGCGCAATTCCGCGCGCCTTATACCGTTGACGAAATATTAAGCGCACCACCGATCACTTATCCTTTGACCCTGCCAATGTGCGCCCCGATGAGCGATGGCGGTGCCGCTGCGGTTCTGATGACCGAGGCCGGATTGAAAAAGTTCGGGATCAGCCGGGATCGTGCCATCGAAGTGCGCGCCAGCGTGATCCAGACCGGATCAAACCGCGCGCCGGAGGATTATGAGAACCACCTGACCGCGATTGCGGCACGGCGGGCATATGAAATCGCCGGTATCGGTCCCCAAGACGTATCAGTTGCCGAAGTGCATGACGCAACAGCGGTGGGTGAGTTGATCCAGATCGAAAACCTTGGGCTGTTCCCATTTGGCGAAGGGGGTGCTGCATCCGAGCGCGGTGACACCTCCATCGGCGGGCGGGTGCCGGTGAACCCGTCGGGCGGGCTGGAATGCAAAGGCCACCCGATTGGCGCGACTGGGTTGGGCCAGGTTTACGAACTGGTATCGCAACTGCGCGGTGAATGTGGACCTAGACAGGTCGAAGGTGCGCGGATCGCCATCGCGGAAAATGGCGGCGGTTTGATCGGTATCGAAGAGGCCGTGGCCTCCATCCTTATTCTCGGGCGCTAGGAGCGAAAGATGTTCAAAACCGAAGAGCAGATAATGGCTTGCGATTCCTTGCGCCGGTTTCTGGATGACCAGATCGAACCGGAATACCTGAAGGTTAAGGATGCGCCGTTCGAAAAAGAAGTCATTCAGGGTTTCATGACGCGACTTGCCGAGTTCGGTCTGACATCGGCCCCGCATCCCGAAGAAGCGGGCGGTATGGGGCTGGATTGGACCACCCACCTGATGCTGTTCGAAGAGGTTGGTGTTACGGCAATAGATATCGCGCTGCCCATTCTGATCAACGTGGTGGCAGGTGAGATTCTGCTGAAGCTCGGGTCTGATGAGATTCGCAAAAAATATATCGGTCCGTTGCTTGCCGGTGAAATTACCGCGTCGATGGGCATATCGGAACCAAATGTCGGGTCCGATGTGGCCGCTGTCAAAACCCGAGCGCGGCGGGACGGCGATGACTGGGTGATCAATGGCGAAAAGACCTGGATCACCAATGGTCGCTTTTCGGATTTCCTGATATGCACCTGCGCCACCGATGAGGGCCTGACCCATATTCTAGTGGATCGCAAAGAGCATGGCTATGAAACCCGCGACATCAAAAAAATGGGTCTGAACGCACAATCCACGGCACAGATCTTTCTTGATGACGTGCGTGTGCCGATTGCAAACACGATAGGCGAGGTCGGCCGCGGCTTGCAGCAAACGCTTGTGGTGTTTGAACGGGCGCGCGTTCACATGGCCATGTGGGGAATCTCCCTGGCACGGCGCGCGTTGGAAGAGTCGATCAGATATGCGCAGGAACGCAACCAGCACGGCAAGCAGATAGCGGGTCACCAGCTCATCGCAGACAAGATCGCCGTAATGGCCACAGAGATTGATGCTGCGCGGCTTTTGACCCTCCGTGCCGCTGGCATGATCGACCGCGGCGAACGCTGCGACAAGGAATGTGCCATGGCCAAATGGTACGGCACGGAAATCGCAGTGAACGCAACGCGCCAAGCAGTGCAGATCCACGGTGGCAATGGTGTCACCACCGATTTTATCGTCGAACGGCTGGCGCGCGAGGCCATTATCGGGCCGATCCCGGACGGGACTACAGAAATACAAAAATTGCTGATCGCACGGACGCTTACCGGCGTGCAGGCATTCAAATAGGAGCGGTCATGGAAATCGAAGGCAAGACAATCATCGTCACCGGCGGGGCATCGGGTCTTGGCGCGGCGACGGCGAAATATCTGCGAGCACGCGGTGCCAAGATTGGTATTTTCGATATGTCGCAGGGCGCTGGCGATGCGCTGGTCAAGGAACTGGGTGCTTCAAACGCAATGTTCTGCAACGTCGATGTGACCGACGATGAAGGCGTGGACGCGGCAGTTGACGCCGTGGTTTCAAAATTCGGTGCGCTGCATGGGTGCATCAACTGCGCCGGGGTCGTCAGCCCGATGAAAGTGATCGACCGTGACGGCAAGGCCGCGTCGCTCGACACATTCCGCCGCACGGTTGATATCAATCTTGTCGGCACATTCAACGTAATGAGCAAAGCTGTTCAGCGGATGTTGTTGAATGAACCCGAAAACGGCGAAGAGCGCGGTGTTGTTGTCAACGTCTCCTCTGGTGCTGCGATGGAAGGGCAAATCGGCCAGCCGGCTTATTCGTCGTCAAAGGCGGGGGTGATGGGCCTTAACCTGCCTGCCGCGCGCGAACTGGGTGCCAAGGGCATTCGCGTCAACGCGATTGCACCCGGCCTGTTCGGCACGCCGATGGTCATGTCGCTGCCCGACAACGTGATCGCAAACCTCGAAGCCTCTGTCGAAGCGCCCAAGCGTGTCGGCCGGATGGAAGAATTCGCTCATTGCTGCGCCTTTCTGATCGAGAATTCATATATGAACGGCGAAACCGTGCGGCTTGATGCTGCCACGCGCCTGCAGGCGAGATAGGGCGATGCTGCAACGCTCAGGTCCCCTCAAAGGTGTACGCATTGTTGAAATGGCAGGTCTTGGCCCTGCGCCGTTTGCTGCGATGCATCTGGCTGATCTGGGCGCTGAAGTGGTGCGCATCGCGCGGCCCGGTCAGAAATTTCCGTTGCCGATTGATGCGAAATACAATCTGTTCAACCGCTCGCGCCGCAGCCTGACACTTGACCTGACAAAGGCCAGAGATGTCGACCGGCTCTGGCAGTTGATCGAACGTGCCGAGGTGCTGATCGAAGGGTTCAGGCCGGGCAAAATGGAAAAGCTGGGATTTGGTCCGGAACAGGTGCAGGCGCGCAATCCGGCCTTGGTCTATGGCCGATTGACCGGATGGGGACAGGAAGGGCCGCTGGCACATGCAGCGGGCCACGACATGAATTATGCCGCCATAACCGGTGCGGTTTGGGGTTTGGGCGATGCGGACCGCCCGCCACCTGCACCGATGAACCTGATCGCGGATCAGGGCGGCGGCGCGATGATGCTGAACGTTGGTATCCTTGCAGCCCTGACTCATGCGCGCGCCACGGGGCAGGGGCAGGTGGTCGATACGGCCATGACGGACGGGGTTAACCTGCTGATGACCATGCAGCACGGGTTGGTCGCATGTGGCGCTTGGTCTGATAAACGGTCTGGCGATTTTATCAACGGCGGCGTTGCGTGGTATCGTTGTTACGAAACGGGCGATGGCAAATATGTGTCCGTTGGATGTCTCGAACCGCAATTTTTTGCCGAACTTCTGGCACTTCTGGGCCTCACAGACGATCCGCGCTTTGCCGATCAATACGCACCCACCGCGCAGGCCAGTATGATGGACGCGCTTACGGAGATTTTCCTGACTGCGACCCAACAGGAATGGTGCGATATTCTGGAAGGCAGCGACGCGTGTTTCGCACCTGTGGTTTCTCTGGCTGACGCATCGGATCATGCGCATAATCGCGCCCGGGGCAGCTTTGTCACAGTAGGTGGCATCGAGATGCCGACGCCCGCACCGCGATTCTCGCGAACACAACCCGACACACCGACGACCGGAGATGCGGGAGAAATCAGCCTTGATGAAATCCTTGAACACTGGGGGAACAACGCATGACTGCCTTGTCTTTTGCCGATGCGATGCAGCTTTTTGTGGTCGGCCTGTCACAAGGGTGCCTTTATAGCCTGATCGCGATTGGTCTGGTGCTTGTGTATAAGGCGACTGAGCAGGTGAATTTTGCCCAAGGCGAATTCATGATGCTGGGGGCATTTGTCGGGTATCAGTTCATCGTGCTGATGGGGATGCCCTACTGGCTGGGTGCGATGTTGACATTGGTCTTCATGGGCGCATTCGGCTACGGCGTCGAAGCGCTTGTGGTGCGGCGCCTGACGGGCCAGCCGGTGTTCACTGTCTTTATCCTGACGCTGGCATTGGGTATCGCGCTCAGGGCGGTTGCAGGGATAATTTGGGGGTTTGGCAACTATTCGTTGCCTGCTCCGGTTGATGGCAATCTTACACTGGGCCCAGTGATCATTTCTTGGGCCAGCGTGTTGTCGATTGTTGTCACCGCGGTTGTCGCCAGCGCGCTGTACCTGTTTTTCCGTTACGCTCGGCAGGGTGTCGCCATGCAGGCGTTGTCCCTGAACCAGTTAGCAGCGTTCTACATGGGTATTCCTGTGAAACGGCTGACATCCTCGATCTGGGCAATGTCCGCGATCTTTGGCGGGATTGCCGGACTGCTCCTGGGGCCAATGACGTTGGTTTCGACGCAGATGGGTTTTATCGGGTTCAAGGCATTTGCAGGGGCAATTGTCGGTGGTTTCGGCTCCATCCCCGGTGCGGTGATCGGTTGCTTGCTGATCGGTGTGACGGAACCGTTTTTCGATATCATGTTCCCGACCCTCAAAGGAATTGGTGCCTACTTGATCATGTTCCTTGTGCTGTTGATCCGTCCGCAAGGCCTGCTGGCCCAAATTTATGCAAAGAAGGTCTAAGCCATGCGCGTAATTTTTCGCAAATCCTATGTTCAGGACATCCAGCTTTTCCGCGACCGTGGACAGGCATTCTGGTATCTGCTGTTTGCCGCGATCGCACTGGCCGCGCCGCTGTTTCTGGACGGCTATTTTCTGGATGAACTCTCATTCGTATTCATCTATGCTATCGCGGGTCTTGGGCTAATGGTGCTGACCGGATTTTCCGGGCAGGTGAGTTTCGGACAGGCGGCGTTTGTCGCAATCGGTGCCTACACTCACACGATCCTGCTGACCCGTTACAGCGTGCCGTGGCTTTTGTCGCTGCCGATAGCGGCGTTGGTGGCTGGGCTGGTCGGGTTGGCCGTCGGACGGATCTGCGGAAAGATGCACGGGCTGTATCTGGCGATTGCCACGCTTTCGATTGCGATTGTGACCGAACGGCTCATCGGTGGTGCGGGCGATTTCACAGGCGGTCATCGTGGCCTTTCGGTGCCGGAAATCAATATTCTCGGGCTGGCCATCGACGAAAGCTGGAAAGTTTATCTGCTGAATTTTGTCATCTTCGTGGGTTGTATCCTGATCGTTCGCAACCTGACACGCACAAGGTCGGGTCGCGCCATGATTGCGATCCGCGACTCCGAAGTGTCGGCGCGGGCGTTGGGAACCAATGTGGCCTTCTTCAAGGCATATGCGTTCTTCATCTCGGCAGTTTTTGCGGGCCTCGCGGGCGGGCTGCTGGCGCACGCCTTCTTCTACATCACGCCGGAAACCTTCGGAATGGGGGAATCCATCCGTCTGCTGTTGATGATCGTCGTCGGCGGGATCGGAACCATCCACGGCGCGGTTTTTGGGGCGTTCTTTATCGTGCTGCTGCCAACCGTGTTGAGCTGGGTCAAGATCGTGCTGCCCAGTGCAGTCGCCACGTCCGGCGGTTTCGATAGTCTTGCATTCGGTCTGATCCTGCTGGGGTTCATCCTGTTCGAACCTGACGGACTTTATGGACGCTGGACCAAGATCCATCACTATTTCAACGTGTTCCCGATGTACAAGAAGCGCAGTTTCCAGCGTCAGAAGACATTCCTCAAAACGGAGCGTTTAAGATGAACGGGTTGGAGATAGATAACGTATCGCTTTCCTTTGGTGGTTTGAAAGCGGTGGATGGCTTGAGCTTTTCAGTTGAACCGGGGTCGGTGTTCACCATCATTGGCCCCAATGGCGCGGGCAAAAGCACGGTGTTCAACCTCATCTGCCGGATTTACGATCCGTCGCAAGGCGACATCCGGTTCAACGGCAAAAGCCTGCGAAAAGCGAAATCCCATGAGGTAATCAACCACGGCATTGCGCGGACGTTCCAGAATATCGAACTGTTCGAACATGCGTCATTGCTTGATAACTTGCTGATCGGGCGCATCCGTCACGGCAAATTCGGGCCTCTGAGTGAGCTGTTTTTTACCCGTTCGCAGATGCGTCAGGAACTGGCCCACCGCCGCAAAGCCGAAGAAATAATCGAGTTTCTTGATCTCGAAGGCTACCGTCATGCACGGGTTGCGGATTTGCCGTATGGCGTGCGCAAAAAGACCGAAATGGCCCGCGCGTTGGTGTCGGAGCCAAAGATCCTGTTGCTGGACGAACCGTCAAGCGGACTGACCAGCGAGGAAACCGACGATACTGCTTTTGTGATTGAAGATATCCGCGAGGTCCTGGGTGTCACCGTTGTTATGATCGAACACGACATGAAACTGGTGAACAAAGTTTCGGACATGGTGCTGGCCATCAACGAAGGCCGGTTTCTTGCAAGCGGCAGCGCATCCGAAGTTCAAAGCGATCCCGATGTTCAGGCGGCATATCTGGGAGGGCAGGCAGCATGACCGAGGTACTGCGCGCCAGCAACGTCGAAACGATGTATGGCAGGGTGATGGCCATTCGCGGCATCAGCCTGACGGTCAAGGAAGGGTCGGTCGTTACGGTCATGGGCTCCAATGGGGCGGGCAAAACGACGATTTTGAAAACCATCTCCGGCGCGCTTGATCCGTTCAAGGGGCAGGTGGAATTTGAAGGGCGCGATATCACCGCGCTTGACCCAGATGTCATCGCGCGCGCCGGCATCGCCCATTCACCCGAAGGGCGCGAAGTGTTTTCCCTCTTGTCGGTCAAGGACAACCTGATGATGGGTGCCTATTGCCGCAAGGATCGCGATGAAGTGGCGCGTGACTTGGAAAAGGTGCTGGGCTGGTTTCCCGTGCTGCGCACCTTTCTGGAAAAGCAGGCGATCTATCTATCTGGCGGGCAACAACAGATGTTGGCTTTGGGTCGCGCGTTTATGCAGCGTCCGCGCGTGATGTTGCTGGACGAGCCGTCGCTGGGCCTGTCACCGCTCCTGATTTCCGAGATTTTCCAGATCATCAAACGGATCAACGTCGAAGAAGGCGTGACCATGTTGCTGGTTGAACAGAACGCCAGTGTTGCGCTGCCGGCCGCCGATTTCGGGTACGTCCTTGAAACCGGCCGGATCGTTATGGAAGGTGAACGCGACGTTCTCATGAAAAGTGCTGACATTCGCGAATTCTACCTTGGCATCAAAGCAGAAAGTGCGCGCGGCGACCGCCGCTGGAAAGCAAGAAAGACGTGGCGATGAACACAATGCAAGACCAATCCACCGCAGGATGGACGCCGCCGCCGGTCCAGATTGACGGCTGTGACACGTTCTCCAAACTGTTCCGGCAGAACTGCAAGAAGTTCGGCAACAAAATCGCAATCCGCGAAAAGGATTTCGGCATCTGGAAAGAATTCAGCTGGCTGGACTATTACGCATCCGCGCGCAGGGTCGGGTGTTCACTTATGGCGTTGGGCTACCGTGAAGGTGACGTGGCCGCGATCATTAGTGAAGACAACAAGGAGTGGGTGTTTGCCGACCTTGGCATCCAGTGCATCGGGGCCACGACTCACGGGCTATATCCTACTTTGCAGGAAAAGCAAGTTGCCTATCAGTTGAACGATAGCGGAGCGAAGGTGCTATTCGTTGAGGATGAAGAGCAGCTAGATAAGTATCTGGGTGTGGAGGACCAGCTTGATCATCTCGAAAAAGTTATCGTATTTGATATGGAAGGGTTGCGCAGTTTCCAGCATGACAAAGTCATAGGCTGGGAAGAATTTCTCGCACTGTCGGACGCTAAAATCGAAGAACTGAGCGTTGAATTTGAGCGCCGCGTTGATGCGGGCGATCCCGAAGATATCGCAACGCTGATCTATACGTCCGGCACAACCGGTGCTCCCAAAGGTGCCGCGATGTCGCACCGCTTCTTTCTAGCGCAATCGGATAATTACCCCGAATTGCCGCTCGGACCGGGCGATGAAGTTTTGACGTTCCTGCCGCTGTGTCACGCGGCCGAACGGATCCTGTCTGTCTGCGTGCCGATCCGTCACGGCATAACCATCAACATCGCGGAAAGCGGCGATACATTTGCCGCTGACATTCAGGAAGTCGCGCCAACATTCATCTTTGCGGTGCCGCGCGTGTGGGAAAAATTCTATTCCCGTATCAATTTTGTGATGAATGATGCCACCGCATTTGGCCGGTTTGCCTATGACCAAGCCCTGAAAACGGCTGGACGCAGGGAGGCATTGATTGCTGCGGGAAAATCTGTGCCGACGATGCTTAGGCTTAGGCATAAGGTGCTGGACTTTCTGGTGCTTCGAAATATCAGGGTCGAACTGGGACTGGCGCGCGCGCATACGATCGTATCGGGTGCGGCACCGATTTCAGCCCGACTGCTCAGCTGGTTCAATGCCCTTGGGGTGACAGTACAAGAGGCATATGGCCAGACCGAAACCGGCATTGTGACTGCAACCATACCGGGCAGATCACCGATCGGTTCCATCGGCCGGGCAATGCGCAATGTCGAAGCGAAACTGGCCGATGACGGTGAAATCCTCATTCGCTCATCCAGCAATTTTTCGGGTTATCTGAACCAGCCTGAAAAGACGGCGGAAACCGTGGTCGATGGCTGGGTCTATACGGGTGATGTTGGGACGATGGATGCCAATGGTGACCTAACTATTCTGGACCGCAAGAAGGACATCATCATCACCGCAGGCGGCAAGAACATTACGCCTTCGCAGTTGGAAAACGAGCTCAAATTCTCGCCCTATATTTCTGATGCGGTGATCATCGGGGACAAGCGCAAATACCTGAGCGTGCTGATCATGATCGACCACGAAAACGTTGAAAAATACGCGCAGGAAAAGCGTATCCCGTTTTCCAACTACAAATCCCTGTGCGCAAACACCCAAATCCAGGACTTGATCGAAGGCGAGGTGGAACAGGCGAACAGCGGTTTCGCGCCGGTCGAGCAGGTAAAGAAATTCCGGCTGATCGACGTACTTTTGACAGCCGAAGACGACGAGCTGACTCCGACGATGAAGCTTAAGCGCAACGAGATCGAGCGCAAATACAAAGACCTGATCGAAACGATGTATTGAAACACCAAAGGGAGAGACCAATGAAGAAACTAGCAACAGCACTTGCGTTTACCGCAATGACAGCCACCGGCGCGATGGCCGAGGGGCTGCAGGGCGTGACCGACGACATGATCACGCTTGGCACCTATACGGACCTAAGCGGGCCGTTGGCAGTCTGGGGTGTGCCCGAGGCGAATGGCCTGCGCATGCGCGTGGACGAGATCAATGCGGCGGGCGGCATTCACGGTCGCCAGCTTGAGATTATAATCGAGGACACGCAATATCAGGTGCCCCGCGCGATTCAGGTTGCAAACAAACTGATGCGCCGCGACCAGATTTTTGCGATGGTTGGCGCGCTTGGCACACCGATGAACCTAGCGATCATGCCGCAACAAATTGAAGCGGGAATTCCCAACATGTTCCCGATGTCGGCCGAGGTCGAGATGTATGAACCATTGGATCCGATGAAATACGCATTTTTTCGCAGCTATACAGACCAGTTTCGCGCGGGCGTTGCATACTTCAAGGAAAATGGTGATTTCTCAACACCCTGCATTGCGCAACTCGCAAATGAAGCTGGTGAATCAATGGCGCTTGGCGTCACGCAGCAATTGGCAGAGTATGACATGAAAGTCGCGGCCAAAACGGAGCATTCGGCAACCGAATCCGATATGCTCTCGTCTGTAACCACATTGAAAAACGCCGGTTGCGATATCGTGTTTCTGGCGGGTGGGGTGCGCGATACAATTCTAGTTGTTGCAACATCTAAAAAGCTTGGTTTTGAACCGACTTTCGTGACTGGAATGGTGTCCTATATGGATGCAGTTGCGACTGCCGCTGATGGCGCGATGGATGGTCTATATCTGGTATCGCCTTTTGTTTTTGCGAACGCAGGAGACTCCGAAGGGGAAGCAAAACGTATCCTGGAGAGTTACAGCGAAATTTACGGTGAAAAGATGGCCCCACAAGCGCAGCTTGGTTACGTTTTCATCGACCTGATTGCCGTGGCGCTCGAAGCTGCTGGTCGCGATCTGACGACCGAAGGATTTCTGGCCGCAACCGAAGCGATCACTAGCTATGTTGATCCGATCGGCGGCCAGTCGGTCAGCTTTGGCCCGGAAGACCATCAGGGCATCGAAAGTCTGATTATGGCAAAAGTCGAAGACGGTAAATGGACTATTGCGGCCCGCGGGCTCGACTACTAGTCTGTCAGTGATAAATGCGGGCGGTGCTTCGGTTCCGCCCGTTGGTTTTGAAAGAGTAGCTTTGACTAGAATCCATTGGCACAAAAAAACCAAAGATGCCAAAGGCCAGCAAAAGCTGAAACGGCGGGCCATGCTCAATCTGGCCGCGCATTCGTTTTCAACAGTCGGATACAAACAGACATCGATGGATGACATCGCAGCGGCACTCGCAGTCACCAAGCCCGCGCTTTATTATTACGCCAAAAACAAAGAAGATATCCTGATGCAATGCGCCCGCATCTCGCTGGAGCGGGTCGAGCTATGCTTCACATCGGCACAGGAAGTTCAGGGTAACGGGCTTGATCGTATCCGCGTATTCTTTAGAGTCTATGCGAACATGGTTGTGAGCGAATTCGGCTCTGCCTTGATGCGCGAAGCGCGGCGCAATCTGACCGGAGAAAATCAGAAGAATTTGCGTCAGACACTGATAGACGGTCAGAATTTTCTTGAAAGTATTATCGCAGAAGGGATCAAAGACGGTTCTATCCGCGATTGCGACTCAAAGCGCCTCGCACATGTGCTTTTTTCGGCCTTCAACCAGATGCCGATCTGGTATAATCCGAAAGGGCCGCTTAACCCAGAGAGTATTGCAGATGAAATGCTGGAACTAATCATCCATGGCGTGGGTGCGAAGAATACTTGATTCTAAATTTGTTGCCTATTCAAACAGCGCCGATTTTATTAAAGATTTAACATAAGATAGACTCTCGGATTTTTGAAGGAGCACTGGCACATTCCATTTTGGATTGCATCACTGGATAAATTTCTGATGCAGATCAGGAGGATGTGATGAGACGACCCTACCGCAAATTGAACTTAGATGAACGCAGAATCTTGGCGACAATGCTCCAAGCGAAAGCCACGAAGACGAAGATCGCAGAAACGCTTGGTCGAGATCGCTCAACGATCCACCGCGAGATCAAGCGCAACTGGTGGCACGACGAGGAAGTTCCGCAGGCTGATGGCTATTGGCATGTGACAGCGCAAACGCTCGCAGATCGGCGTTACCTGAAGCGCCGTAAATTGGAACGGCACGAGGATTTACGCAACGAAGTGATCGGCAAATTGAAGAACGGCTGGTCGCCCGAACAAATCGCAGGTCGGCTTAGAATCGAACCGTGTCCTCCTTACCGGATTTGCCACGAGACAATCTATCAGTACGTCTATTCTGAAAGCGGCCAGTCTCAGGAACTTGGCCGGTATCTGCCCGAGCGCCAGAGGAAGCGCAAACCACGCTACGCCCGCAAGGCCCGTGATCGTGTGTTCCCCTTGGAAATAAGCATTCACAACCGCCCCGACGAGATCAACAACCGTAGCCAGTTTGGCAACTGGGAAGGCGACTTGATGATCTTTGAACGCGCTCAAGGCAATGCCAACGTGGCGACTTTGATAGAACGTAAGACCCGCTACACGCTGCTGCTGCGCAACAACGACCGCAAGTCACGCCCTCTCATGAACAAGCTGATCAACGAGATGTCGCCCCTGCCCGCTGACGCCCGTCGCAGCATTACGTTCGACCGTGGGTTTGAGTTCACATCCTGGCGCGAACTGCACAAAGGCATGGGAACCAAATCTTGGTTCTGTGATCCACAGGCCCCGTGGCAGAAAGGATCAGTCGAGAATATGAACAAACGGATTCGCAGATACCTGCCACGAGACACTGCTCTGCTGGCGCTCCCAAGTCGATATATGAAGTCGATTTGCGACCGCCTGAACGCGACACCGCGCAAATGCCTCGGTTATCGAACCCCGGCCGAAGCGTTTCGAGATGAACTGATGAAACTGGAGCGGGGATGAAGTACCCTATCCACGCAAACCGATGCAATCAGAATGGAACTCACAACTTGGGCAAGTTCAGTTGCGGGTTGGAAACTTTACCTCACCCTATTGCGCCGTTTTTGCAGAGCCGCAACGCTTGCATCAAAGTCCAGCCTTCCTGCCTTGGCTCGACGGATCAGCTCGCGCATCAAACCGCCAGGATTGCGAACAGGATAACTCGGGTGATCTCGCTGCGCATCAACCAATAGTAGACAGAAAGCCAACCCGTGGTCGCCCAAGGTGCTCTGGCCCTCGTGCCAAACTGAAGCATGGATATCGAGCATCGGCAGTAACGCCCAGGCCGCCTCGATGATGTCGCGCTCTTTGAGAGGTCGGTTTTGATCTCGGCTCGCGTCAAGCATCATGCGTAGGCCGTCGCCAGCAATGCGATATAGATTCTCTGGCGTCAGAGTGGGTGGCGCGGGGCAGGAAATTGGTGACGGCAATGCATTCTGTGCAATTTCCGCGTGTCTTACAGAGTTATCCACAGCGGGCGGCGTCTTTACAGTTTGAGTTTCTTCTCTGGTGTTTTGTTTAAAGGGCCGGAAGTTTTCCGCTGGTTGGTCGGAAGAAAGCCCACGTTTTTCAAGCCAATCATCAAGGCTGTTGCACAGATCGGAACTGGCCTTCAAATGGGCGTTGAGCCGCTCCAGACCGAGACGGCTTAACCCATCGCTGCGTGGCCATTCATCGAAACTGGCCAGAATCTTGGCGATCTCAGGATCTTTGATAGCCGAGGAGGGCAGGGCGGCGATGCACCGTTTCATGTGACGCAAACGAAGGGACCGAAGATCCTTCAAAGCGCGCAAATGCCTCCGTTCCGCACGGAGTCGATCGCGAAGGGCTATGAACTCTTCCAGTCGCGCGATCAGCGGAGTCAGTATCAAGCCTAGGCCAGCGCGACCATAGCGGGCCCCATTCGCCGCGACACGTTTCACGATCAGCCCAAGCTTGGCCAGCGCGGCCTCATCCGTTCGCAACTGGCGCGACGTCTTGCCAAGTTCGACCGCTGCGAGATCTTGCGCGCCAAAAAACACCGGTTCACGATGGGGAGAGGTCCAGTCGGATGCGCGGGTGCGCCCGATGATGTAGTTCAGAACTGCGAGGCGCGCCGGGCGCAGGCCTATATGCGGGGCAACCTCTGAAATTAGCGCCATGACAGCACCTTTGGTCCAGCCTTCCGGCAGGGTGAGATGGGTTTGGATCACGTTCAATGTCTAGTCCTTGTGAATTGGGACAAGGCTGCAACAGGGCATCCGTATCCCAGCGAGCGACACGTTTTTTCATTGCCTTGACTGTCGGGACTGCTAGAATGAGATCACAGTTTGATTTGATCTGACGGAACGCCAATTCCGTTGTTCTTTGAGTCCCTCGCTTGGTTGCCGCCTTGCGGGGGTTTCTTCTTTTTTATCGTTTGCCTGTGACTGTTTGAGATCAGTAGTTGACTTGTTCGAAGCCATAGGTGCCCTCAAAATCCTCCCAATCGACGAACACAGCACGGACCCAGATATCGGGGCAGTTCTGGCCGTATCGCTCGGCCCCTCGGAAGGCTGGAGGAAGGGCACTTATCGAGCTGTTTTGCCACCGGAATTGGCCGTCCTGATCATACGTGCCACGCCGCACAGAAGCATATCTGTTGCAATCGTCACGGCCCTCCCTCTGACGTGCCGTAACCTGGAAGACATCTATGGAGCGGATGAAATCAAAAGCAGGGTCCGTCACGTCGATATCCGCAGCACGCCCGACAGCTTGGGCGAGCTGGAGCGTTTCTCGCTCTCGGGGCAGGGAGACTGCTGGACCCGGATTGAACCCCGCCAATCTGTAGAGGCGCTCAACCGGGTTCGGCGCTTCGAACTCAGCACGCATTGGACAACGCCAGATCTGCAGCGGTGGCTCAATTGGCCAGGGCGTGATCCGGCGGATAAACTCTGCGCGAGCACGGGCGCAGGGAGCCGACGCAGGCCAACCGCCTGCGAGGCACAGGAGGATCGCACAATCGATCTGGTAGCCCTGTGCGGCGGCAGGTTTGGCAGCAAGCGGTGTAAGCCCGATCGCGATGATCGCGGCAGTTGACACAAGCCGCCTCATGACAGAGCGCCGCCGCTAACCCGTTGGCGTATAATCAGACTTATGTTAAATACGTTCTTTGAATTATCGATTTACTCTTGATAATTCTAAAAAGTGTTACCAGCGGAGGCCTCACACACAGTGCCTGATAATAACGAGCGTTCACTGCTGAGCAAGATACGCGATAATGTCTTCAATTTCCGATTCCTTGCGCAAGCCAGAGAACGACATTTGCGTTCCGCGCAAGAAATCGCGCGGCTTTGCCAGAAAGGCGGCGAGTGTTTCCTCATCCCAGACCAGCCCGTCCTGTGCCGCTTTGATCAAAGCATCCGAATACTGGAAGTCGGGATCATTCATCGCGGCAGCATCCATGACACCGGTCAGGACCGGTCCGGTGCCAGTTTTTGCAAGCGCGCCAACTGCGTGACATGCCTTGCACTTTCGAAAAACCTTTGCGCCCTTCTCGGCGTTACCTTCTGCCTGCACAATCGGTGCTACCAGTGAAAGAAGCGTTGCAATGAGCATTGGTGATGCGAGCCGCATGTTGTGTTCCTCCGGAAATCCAACCGCACGCTACAACAGCATAACTCGAAGCCAAATGCGACGTTGGTCGATTAGACCAAAGACCCACGGCGCCACTGTGTTGCATGTCGTTCCCACGATTGTAGGACCCCGTATTCCAACGCCAGCATCAGAACCACAAAACTCAGTGCGTAGGCCAGAACATAGCGGGTCTCGAATAATTGGAAATAGAGGTGAATTTGAAACCCGATGCCATCGCTGCGGCCCAGAAACTCGACCACGAGCACAATTTTCCAAATAATCGCCAACCCGTTGCGCGTGCTGGCAGCAAAATAGGGCCAAAGCTGGGGTAGTGTCACATGGCGAAGGCGCTGTATGGGCCGCATCCGGAAGACACGTGCCATTTCGCCAAGTTTAGGGTCCAGGGCCTGCACCCCTTCGCGCAAGGTCACAGCCACCATCGCCATTTTATTGAGGGCGACAGCAGTAACCGCAGCAACCTCGTTCAGACCGATCCAGAGGTAGCACAAAACGATAACAACCAATGCGGGAATATTCAAAAGCACGATCAGCCATGGCCCGAACCAGCGGTTGAGATACGGATAGAACCCCAACAACAGCCCCGCCACCGTGCCAAAAACCATCGCAAGCGCGAAGGCCATGGCAACCCGCTTGAGCGTTGCCCAGATGTGCCGCTGCAACTCACCCGATCGGCCCTCGAGCAAGCCGACGCGCCAGACCTCGGCAGGGCCGGGAAGGACCGCACCATCACTTGTTACCCATGCCGCAAGGACCCAGATCAAATACAGCCCGAAAAGTGATATCACCACGACCGGCAATGAGGGGTGAGGGTTGTGGTCAGGCATAGCAATTACCATGCACAAATCCCGCGCCAATCCCAAGGCGAAATAGCGAAGCCCTACCATAGTCGCATAGAGCATTTTTCCACCTGCTTCTAATCTCGATCAATGCAACGCCAGTGGACATTACACATCGTGCTTGGTGCGGTCACTTTATGGCTGGTGTCGTGCATTGCGCTGGCCGCCGAACCGCTGGATCGAGAGACGTTGGAGCCCTACATCGTTCCGCCGATGTCGCTGGGCGAGAGGATCAACGATGAAGGCGTGTGGCAGCTTCTGAACTCGGGCGGTGCCGAGGCAGGATTTGTGTTCGAGACTGAGCCGATGGCACCGCTGCCCGGCTTTTCCGGTGCGCCTATCAACGTGCTGGTGGTCCTTGACCTTGAAGCTCGTTTTCTCGACGTCAAACTGATCTCCCACAACGAGCCGATCTTTGTCTCAGGGCTGGGACAGGCACCGTTCCACAAGTTCTTCGAGCAATATCGTGGCCATTCGATTACCGAAAGTCTGGTGGTCGGGACGCCTTATGGCGCGGGAACTGACGGATCCGCGCTGGTCTATCTTGACGGCGTCACCAAAGCGACCGCCTCCGTGCGCATCGCCCATGAAAGCGTGCTGGCCGCGACGCTGAAGGTCGCACGCGAAAAGATGAGCGGCGTCTCGACAGGTCCGCCCGCCTATCCGGACCTTACCTATGATGAGCCATTGGACTGGGAGGATCTGGTCAGACAAGGACTGGTCACCCGTCACCGCGTGTCGAATGCGGAGATAAACGCTGAATTTGCAGGGAAGATCTGGGCCGACGATGATCCGGAAGCAAGAGACAATCCCGACGGCACCTTCCTCGATCTTTGGGTTGTGGACATAGGCCCGCCCTCGATCGCCCGCGCGGTGCTGTCTCCCGGCAGCCTCGCTGAACTGAAGGGGTTTATGGGTATCTCCACCAGCGACGAACCCATTCTTGTAATCGAGACGGCACGGCACGGGTTGGTCACCGATGAATTCATCCGCAACACCTCACCCGATCTGATCAGCGCGGAACAAGGCGGTTTTCCGATAGCCCTGCGAGATGCCGACATCTACATTGAGCTGAATGACGCCCTGCCCGACGAACTGCACGACGGTGCTGCCCTGATCCTGCGCACGGACAGGCGGCTGGGGTTCGATCCTACTGCGGAATGGACACTGCGGATCAAGGCGCTGCGCGAGCATGGCATGTTCAAACCCGAAATCGGTTCAGCCTCGGTAGACATCACCCACAGCACGGACGCGCGGTTTTTCAAACGTCTCGAAGCGGTCAAACCGACGCCTGCGTGGGTAGATGCGTTGCGCAACCGTGCGGCGGATCTGATTATCCTCGCCGTCTTTCTTGTCGGATTGATCGCACTGCTGGGCCTTAGCCTGAACCGCCTGGCCGGGCATAGATATTTCACACCGATCCGCCTCGGGATTCTGGCCTTTGTCATCGGGTTTGTCGGCTGGTGGGGGCAAGGGCAGTTGTCGATCGTTACGCCGCTCGGGGTGATCCGTACGGTGGCCGAGGGCGGATCACTGGCGTTTTTACTCTACGATCCCTTCTCGCTTGTCATCTGGGCTGTCACGATCCTCGGGTTTGTGCTCTGGGGGCGAGGTCTGTTTTGCGGCTGGTTGTGTCCCTTCGGGGCGATGCAAGAGTTCGCCCACCACCTCGCAAGACTGTTGCGCATCCGCCAGATTGACGTGCCCGATGCGTGGGACGACCGCCTGAAATGGATCAAATACGCCGTCTTGTTCGCACTTGTGGCGATCATGTTCACCGCCCCTGCGCGATTGGACAAAGCCATCGAAGTCGAGCCGTTCAAGACCGCAGTGACCACGTTCTTTGTCCGCGAATGGTATTATGTGGCTTATGCGGTGGGGCTTTTGGTGCTGTCCATGGTGGTGTTCAAAGGGTTCTGCCGCTACATTTGCCCACTGGGCGCCGTCATGGCGATCGGCGGATTGATACGCACCCGCAAATGGATCGACAGGCGGGCGGAATGCGGATCGCCCTGCCAGTTGTGCCGCGTCAAATGCGCCTACGGAGCCATCAAGAAAACCGGCGAAATCCAGTATTCCGAATGTTTCCAATGCCTTGATTGCGTCACGATCCACGATGACCCAAAACAATGCGTGCCGCTGATCGTGGCGGCGCGGAACGGGCGCAGACTGCATAAGGTGGCCGCGCAATGAAACTGAATCGTCGGCGTTTCTTGTCTATCTCGGCCGCCTGCATGCTGGCGACGCCCGCGCGGGCGCAGATCCACCGCTGGCAGGGTCGTGCCCTGGGGGCGGAGGTTGACATAACCCTGCATGCCCCGGCAGAGATTGCCGAGCCCGCATTGGACCGCGCCCGTGGGTCTCTGGATGCCGTTATGGCGCAATTCGACCTGTTCGATCCGGCCTCCACAGTCTCGCGGTTGAACCGGACCGGGCACCTTGATGCGCCCGATGTGATGTTTCGCAGGTTGATGCAGGCCTGCACACAGGTTCACGCAGCAACCGGCGGGCTATTTGACCCCACCGTTCAGCCGCTGTGGCGCGCATTAGCCGAAGGGCAACCACCTGAGGCCGCGCGCGCGCTCATCGACTGGTCGCGTGTGCGCCATAGTGCTGCGTCGGTTACGTTGGGCGAAGGACAGGCGTTGACCTTTAACGGAATCGCCCAAGGGTTCGCGACAGATCTGGTGGCCGAGGCGCTGCGGGATGCGGGGCTCGAGCGCACGCTGGTCAATATCGGTGAATTTCGAGGCACCGGCGGGCCGTGGAGGCTGGGCATCAGTGACCCCGAAATCGGGATGATCGGCACGCGCACGCTCACCTCGTCGGCCATCGCCACCTCCAGCCCCAAGGCCGTTCCGCTGGGCGGTCAAGGGCATATCCTGCATGGGCACGCAAAACCGCGTTGGTCTACAGTCTCGGTCGAGGCGGCGACCGCAACCATGGCGGACGGGTTTTCCACAGCGCTGACAATGGCCCGCCTTGAGGATATCCGTGCGGCGGTGGGGACATTCGGGATCCGGCGGATCACGCTTGTTAGTGATCAAGGCGATGTCTCGAGGGTCGAGGCCCCTGCATAAAAAAGCCCCCGCATTATGCGGAGGCCTTCGTGTTGTTCAGGCATGCGAGCTTAGCGTGAGGCTGTAACGGCCCGTCCGGTCAGAACCTTGATCAGATGGGCGCGGTAGGCGCCATCGCCGTGCAGGTCGGTGATCATCCCGTCTGCGTCCACACTCAACCCGTCCAGCGCACCTGCGGAGAAATCCGCCGACAGCGCCTCCTCTGCTTCGGTCCACCGGAAAACGCCGCTCTCGGAAGCGCCGGTGACAGCGACCCGCACACCGTCGTCGTGCTTGGCCACAAACACACCCACCAGCGGGAACCGCGAGGCGGGCTGCTCGAACTTCTGGTAGTCCGCTTTTTGCGGCACGGGGAACGTCACCGCCGTCACAATCTCGTCCTCCTCCAACGCCGTTTCGAACATGCCCAGAAAGAAGTCGTCCGCCGCGATGTCGCGGGTGTTGGTGGTGATGGTCGCACCGGAGGCGAGGCACGCTGCCGGATAGCAGGCTGCGGGATCGTTGTTGGCCACCGATCCGCCTATCGTCCCGCGGTTGCGCACCGCAGGATCGCCGATCTTGGAGGCAAGATAGCCGAGTGCGGGATAGCTCTCAGCCAACTCTGTCGCGACCTGCCCGTGCGTCGTCGCACCGCCGATGCGGATCGTTGATCCTTCGCGCGATATTCCGATCATTTCCGCAATCGCGCTGAGGGAGACCAACTTGCTGGGGGCAGCGAGCCGTGCCTTGAGCGTGGGGATCAGGGTTTGCCCGCCGCCAAGAGGCTGGGCTTCATCCGTTTTCAGCGCGTTCACCGCTTCTGCAACTGTCGTTGGACGTTCTATGTCAAATGCATACATGATTTGGGTCCCTTTACGCGTTGTTCATGGCTGACCACACACGGTGTGGAGTCAACGGCATGTCGATGTGTGTGACGTTCTTGCCGCCCGATTGAAGGGCGTCGATCACAGCGTTCACAACTGTGGGCGGGGATCCGATGGCACCGGCTTCACCGCAGCCTTTGGCCCCCAGCGGGTTGTGGGTGCAGGGTGTTCCCTGACCGTGATCAACGATATAGAAGGGCAGATCGTCCGCGCGCGGCATGGCATAGTCCATGTAGGACGCGCTCTCCAACTGGCCATCTTCGTTATAACGCGCCGCTTCCAGCAGCGCCTGGCCGATGCCCTGCCCCAGACCGCCATGCACTTGGCCGGTCACGATCATCGGGTTCATGACATTGCCGAAATCATCCACGGCTGTCATGCGGTCTACCCGCACCTTGCCCGTATCCGGATCAACCTCGACCTCACAGCAGTAAGCGCCTGACGGAAACGTGAAGTTGGCCGGATCGTAGAAGGCTGTTTCCTCCAGCCCCGGCTCGATGTCTTCAATCGGGAAATTATGCGGGATGTAGGCCTTGAGGGCTACCTCGCCAAAGGAAACGCCCTTGTTCGTTCCCACGACCGAGAATTGACCGTCCTTGAGCTCGATATCGGTCTCGGCAGCTTCCAGCATATGTCCTGCGATCTTCTTGGCTTTGGCGATGATCTTTTCGGTGGCGCGGACAACGGCAGAGCCACACACCGCAAGGCTACGCGACCCGTAGGTGCCCATCCCGAAGGGGATCTTGGACGTATCGCCATGCACGATGTCGATGCTTTGGGCGTCGATGCCCAGCATATCGGCGACAATCTGCGGGAACACGGTTTCATGGCCCTGGCCGTGGCTGTGCGCGCCGACCATGACACTGAGGTTGCCCGTGGCGTTCACCCGCACGGTCGCCGCATCATAGAGACCCACACGGCTGCCCAGCACGCCGACAAGGTTGGAGGGCGCAATGCCGCAAGCCTCGACATAGGCGTTCACACCAAATCCGCGCAGCAGGCCTTTGGCCTCGGACGCCTTGCGGCGCTCAGCGAAACCCGCAACGTCCGCAACTTCCTCCATCTTGTCCATCAGGGCGTCGTAATTGCCGGAATCGTATTCCAGACCGGCCGCGGAGGCGAAAGGATACTGGTCCGGCTTGATGAAGTTTTTGCGCCGCAGGGCAATCGGGTCCATGCCCAACTCGCGTGCGCATTTGTCGATGACCCGCTCCAGAGAATAGGTCGCTTCGGGCCGACCGGCACCGCGGTAGGCGTCGACCGGCGCGGTGTTTGTAAACACCGCTTTGACGTTCACATAGACATTCGGCACCGTATAGTTGCCCGCCATCAACGTGCCGTGCAGAAAGGTCGGCGTGGCAGTGGCAAAGTTTGACAGGTAGGCACCGACGTTTGCATAGGTCTCGGTGCGGAAGGCCAGAAAGTTGCCTTCGGCATCTGTGGCCAGTTCAATTGTGGTCACATGGTCACGGCCATGGGCATCGGTCAGAAACGCTTCGGTCCTGTCGGACGTCCACTTGACCGTGCGACCCACGCGTTTCGCCGCCGCCAGCACCAGTGCCTCTTCGCCGTAGTGGTAAATCTTGGAGCCAAAGCCGCCGCCCACGTCAGGCGCGATTACCGTCAGCTTGTTTTCGGGAATACCCATCACGAAGGCCGAAATCAGCAACCGGGTCAGATGAGGATTTTGCGATGTGGTGTGCAGCGTATATTCATCGCTGCTCTCTTTGTAGCTTGCCATGGAGCAGCGCGGTTCCATCGCGTTGGGCACCAACCGGTTGTTGACCAGCTCGAGCGTGGTGACATGCGCCGCACCTTTGATCGCATCATCAGTGGCCCGTCGGTTGTCTTCGATCCAGCCCCAGTCGAAACACTGGTTCGTGCCAATCTCGTCATGTACGAAATTGTCCGATGTGAGCGCCGCCTTCACGTCCATGATGGCGGGCAGTTCCTCGATGTCGGCCTCGATGGCTTCTACCGCATCACGCGCCTGTTTTTCCGTCTCGGCAATGACCGCGGCATAGGCATCGCCCACATGACGGACCTTGCCGTGGGCCAGCACGGGACGCTTGGGCTCCTTCATCGGCTCGCCATCGCGGCTGTTGATAAGCCAGCCTGCGGGGTTGCCGCCAACATCGGCGAAATCGGCACCGGTAAAAACCGCCAGCACGCCGGGCATGCTTTCCGCAACGGATGTGTCGATTGATTTGATAACGCCGTTTGCCACGGTCGAGCGGGCGAAGACCGCCGCCGCCTGATCATGGGCGGGCGGGATATCATCGGTGTATTGTCCTTTTCCCTTGAGGAAACGAACGTCTTCGCGGCGGCGTGTCGATGCGCCAATTCCGGTGTCCTTCGGCATGAAACTTCTCCCTTAATCTTTTATTTTGTGTAGGCGTCGGCCTTTGTATTCCGGCCCGGGCTATTCTGCAGCGATGGCGCTGACATCCTGACCGGATGCGGCCATGATCGCCTTGACGATGTTGTGGTATCCCGTGCAACGGCAGATATTGCCTTGCAGATAGTGGCGCACTTCGGCCTCTGTCGGTTTCGGATTGTCCTTGAGAAGGTTGGCCGCCGTCATCACCATGCCCGGTGTGCAGAATCCGCACTGCAATCCGTGATGCTCCTGAAACGCGCTCTGGATCACGCTGAGCGATCCGTCCGAGCCTGCCATCCCTTCGATCGTCTTGATATCCGCACCATCGGCTTCGATTGCGAACATGGTGCAGGCTTTCACAGATTTTCCGTTCACATGAACCACGCATGCGCCGCACTGCGATGTATCGCACCCGACATGGGTGCCCGTCAGTCGCAGATCCTCACGCAGCATCGACACCAAAAGCGTCTGCCCCTCCACGTCGCGGGACACCTGCTTCCCGTTGACCGTCATTTCTACTTTCGTCATGTCGTTTCTCCCTTGGTGTACTCGCGTGACCCGCTCAGCTTTTTACCAGCTTGCGGAACCAGCCTTTTTTCTGTTCCGGTGCTGCCTCGGCAGTTGCGGCAACCTCTTGCGATGGTGTGCCGAGGGCATCCTGGAAATTGCTGAAAAACTGATCTGCCATTTTCTTGGCAAATCCATCGATGATGCGGCTGCCAAGCTGGGCCAGCTTGCCGCCCACCTTTGCCTCGACGTCGTAGTGCAGGATCGTTTGGTCGCCGTCGGCTTCCAGACGGACTTTCGCACCGCCCTTCGCAAAGCCGGCGGCACCGCCTTTGCCCTCGCCGGTGATGGTCAGGCTTTCAGGCTCGACCATCTCGCTCAGCTGGACAGCGCCCTTGAAGGTTGCCTTTACCGGCCCGACCTTTTGAACCACCACGGCTTCGAAACCGCTTTCGGGTGATCCGGTCATTTCCTGGCACCCGGGCACACAGGCTTGCAAAACCTCTGCGTTCAGCAAGGCGGCATAGACCGTCGCGCGGTCTGCGTCGATCGTCTTTGTATCACTAAGGTTCACGTCATAATCCCCACTTTTATTTTCTCTACGCTAGTCCAACGAGACGCAGCGGCATATTAGACCAACGGCGCATATCTCAGCGCAGAGGGGGCTGGAAACTCAACCCGTAGCTGTCGAATATCGCTGCGATCCGTCCATCCTCGAGCGCTGCATAGATCGCGTCATCCACCGCATAAGACAGCGGCCGAAAACGGAAGTTGACCCCGACACCCAAAGTCCAATTGCTGACAGCAAAGCCTGCCAAGGGGGGCTGGTGTACGTCCGTCGCCTCGGTCAGCCCGTATTCCAACTGCCCCAGCGGGCCCATGGCCGCCTTCGTCTCGCCGCCGTTCAGCGCGGTCATTGCGGCCTGCATGTCGGGATATCTCGCAATATTCGCCGCCAACTGCCCGCCTGCGAATGATGTCAGGTAGAAATCCGATATTGAATCGTTTTCAACCGCAACCGTATCAAACCGGAAATAGGCCGGTACGGGCTTTTCGTCCGGATACTCGGACTTGGCATAGGCGATGGCGATGGATTCGGTGGAATACTGGCCCGTGAATACCACCTGCTCGACCCGGCACTTGAACGCTGAATCGTAAGGCACCCGCATCATCACATTCGAGACACGCCCACCTATGACAGCTCCTTTCCAGACGTTGTTGCGCAGATCCGCTTCGAGGTTTTCGTCCGACGACACAAAATTGAATTGTGCCTTAACGCCGATTTCTTCGGCAATCAGGCGGGCAATGTCGACATCGACCCCCCGTGGCTTGCCCGCCTCCTCCCAGCTGTAGGGTGGGTAGTTTTCATAGACCGCAAACAGCATGAATCCACGCTCCACGATCTGATCAAGGTCCTGCCCCACCTCATCTCGGCCGGCATTCTGCGGTTTGGGTTGCGGCACATAATCGGCACAGGGATCGGCAGCGCGGGCCTGCCCCGCAAAGGACAGGCCCGCAAGCGCCAGCGAAAGAGCGACTGTCACGGCGCGCATGCTAGTTCGCCGCCGACAATCCGATTGTAAGCGTCTCTGCCGCAGTTTTGTATGCAGCAGGCGTACCGTCGATCTGAGCCGCCGCACGCAGGGCAATGGAGTCTGCAACTGGCGCGCCGGAAAGCGTATCAATCCCTTCGCCGATCTCGGTCAACCGGGCCTGTAATGCTTCCGCATCCGCGCCCTCTGCATTGTTTGCGTATTCTGCCATCTGGTCGCGCAAGGCTTTCAGTTCGTCTGACACCGCATCCATTGCATCGCTGTCGGGGCGCGTTTCGATGTATGTTCGGATCGCCCAGGCGGCGTCCTGTCCCAGCTGCTCTTCGAAGGCAGGCATTTTGGTAATCCCGTTCTGCGTCATGCCCGAGCGGAACCGTTCCGCATACCATTCGTCGCCGTATTCTTCGGCTTCGAGATACCGCAAATCAGGTGCAAGGCCCCCCGATACGCCCTCGATTCCGTGACAGCGCGCACAGTTCTGGTTGTATCCCGAGGCACCGACCTCGACAGCTTCTTTCCAGACATCGACACCGGCCGTGTCCGCGCGGTAGGGATTGACGGTCAACCATTCCTCGCCCGTTGACGGCAGGCTGCCCGTATCCACCGGCGAGATTCCGATAGGCGGACCCGCCGCGAATGCGGTGGTGACAGCGCCTGCCAGAATAATTGTCGGCAGGGCTGTTTTTGCGAACAGACGAAGTTTCATATCACTCTCCCAAGTCAGGTTGTGTTTTTCCACATGTCTAAGGACTGCCAAACGGTGGCGATATTAGACTTTGGTTGGGTACACCCTTCGGCAGGTATTCTACGAAGGTCTCATTAGACAGTTTCGGCGCGCGCGGTACGTTTGACAAAAGCGGGAGGCGGATATGATCTTGAGACTTGCGATTGCGGTAACCCTCGGCCTTGCCCGAATGGCGCAGGCCGATGTCGCTGTGACAATGGCCTATCTGCACGTCGAACAGCCCTTGCCCCCTACCCTGTCCAACCTTGATCCACTCCCAGGCGATCTTGGCCTTGCGGGCGTGCGGACAGGGATCGCGGACAATGCGACGACCGGCAGGTTCCTTGGCCAGACATACGCGCTGATCGACGGGCATGTGGCGGAAGGGGAGGATCCGCTGGCCGCTGCAAAGATCTTGCTACAGGACACGAAATTTCTGATCCTGAATGCCGCCCCGGAGATCATCCTCCAGATCGCCGATCTGCCAGAGGCGCGCGATGCGCTGTTGTTCAACATATCATCGGGCAATGTGGCGCTGCGTGATGACGCCTGCCGCGCCAACCTGCTGCATGCCCTCCCGTCCGTCGCAATGCGCACCGATGCACTGGCGCAGGTACTGGTGCAAAAACGCTGGACGGACCTTGCGATGATCGTCGGCGGGCATCCGCAGGATGAGGCCTATGCCGCGGCAATGCGCGCCTCGCTCGTCAAATTCGGGCTAAAGCCCGGGCCCGAAAAGCAATGGCTTTTTGATGCGGACATGCGGCGCAATGCAGCGCAAGAAGTGCCCCTGTTTACGCAAGAACTGGGCGATTATGACGCGCTGATCGTTGCGGACGAATTGCATGATTTCGGGCGCTACGTTCTCTACAACACTTGGGCTGCACGGCCTGTTGTCGGCTCTGAAGGGCTGTCGGCAGTGACATGGGACCGCGTGATCGAGCAATGGGGCGCCGCACAGCTGCAAAGCCGCTTCGAGGAGGAAAGCCTGCGCCCGATGGCATCCGAGGATTACGCAGGCTGGGCCGCCGCGCGCACCGTAGGCGAAGCCGTGACGCGCGCGAACACCGGCGTTGTCGGCGCTGTGCGCGCCTATATCCTGTCAGATGATTTCGAGTTGGCGGGCTTCAAGGGCCGCCCGTTGACCTACCGCACCTGGAACGGTCAGCTGCGCCAGCCCATCGCCATCGTGCACCCCCGCGCGCTGGTGGAGCAGGCACCTCTCGAAGGATTTCTGCACCGCGTCAATGAACTCGATACCCTCGGGCTGGATCAGCCCGAAAGCAAATGTGAGGCTTTCCAATGAACGAACCCCTGACAAAACTGCTGCCCCTGATTGTGCCTCTGGCGCTCGCCGCGCCTGTCACCGCCGGCGAAATCTGGGTCACCAACGAAAAGGACGACACCGTCAGTGTGATCGACACCGACACACTGGAAGTCATCCAGACCTATCCCACAGGCGAACGCCCGCGCGGCATTACCTTTTCAAAGGACTTCACCCGCCTCTACATCTGCGCGTCCGACAGTGATTCAGTCCAGGTGATGGACCCGAACACGGGCGAGATCCTGCGCGATCTGCCCTCGGGGGAAGACCCCGAACAATTCGTGCTGCATCCCGATGACATCCACCTCTATATCGCCAACGAAGACGACGCGATCACCACGGTCGTCAACACGCAGACCGGCGAGGTTGTGGCCCAGATCGACGTGGGCGTTGAACCCGAAGGCATGGCCGTATCGCCGGACGGCAAGATTGCCATCACCACCTCCGAAACCACGAACATGGCGCATTGGATCAACACCGAAACCAACGAGCTGTTTGCCAACACGCTGGTCGACAGCCGCCCGCGCCACGCCGAATTTGCCAAGCAGGGCACCGAAATGTGGGTCAGCGCTGAAATCGGCGGCACGCTCACGGTGTTTGATACAGCGACGCAAACCGAAAAGGGAAAGATCGAGTTCGAGGTGCAGGGCGTGCATCCTGATCGTGTGCAGCCCGTGGGTTTCGAGTTTACGCCCGATTACGGCACCGTATTTGTCGCCCTCGGGCCGTCCAATCACATCGCTGCGGTCAACGCCGAAACCTACGAGGTCGAAGAATACATCCTCGTCGGGCGCCGCGTCTGGCACATGGAGTTCAACGAGGACCATTCGCAGTTGTTCACCACCAACGGTGTTTCAGGTGACGTGACCGTCATTGACGTGGCATCGCGCAAGGCCGTCAAGACAATCAAGGTCGGACGCTTTCCATGGGGTGCCGCCTTTCGTCCATAACGACACGACAACCGGAGAATACACATGTTGAAAACACTGCTGAAACCCACGCTGATTGCCTGCCTTGCACTGTCCTCACCGGCATTTGGGGACGATCACGACAGCGGCTTTGGTGCCGCGGGCGTGCTGTCGGGCAAGAATAAGGAAGACCTGCCGCCCCTGACACTGTCCTCGGGCATGCCCATTTCGGAGGGTCCATGGGTGCTGAAATCCGGCACCTATTACGAGTTCGAGATCATCGGCGATGGCTCGCAGGAGCTGGCGTTGACGGGGCCGGAGTTCTTTCGGTCGATCTGGATCGACGAGATTGTCGTTGAGGGGCTTGAGATCAGACCCCTTGGCCTCGACAGTGTTGAGTTCGACGAAGCGGGCGAAATGGAGATCGGGTTCTTGGCGATCAAGCCGGGACGCTATTATATGAAAGTACCCGGCAGCACGGGTGAAACCCAGCGGATTGAAATCACCATCGAATGACAGGATTATCCATCAGCGGCCTGAGCTATCGCTACGGGTCAAAGGTCGCGTTGGACGACGTCTCGTTCGAGGTCTCGTCAGGACAGTTTTGCGCCCTGCTGGGCCCCAACGGTGCGGGAAAATCGACATTGTTCAATCTGCTGACGCGGTTGATCGTGTCAAGGCAGGGCCGCATCACGATTGCGGGTGAGACCCTGTCGGACCATCCACGCCGCGCGCTGTCGCATCTGGGCATCGTGTTCCAGCAGACAACGCTGGATCTGGATCTGACAGTGCGCCAGAACCTGCGCTATTTTACGGCGTTGCAGGGTATGTCGGGCCGCAGGGCAGAGACCGCCATTGATGCGGCACTTGACCGTTTGGACATGCGCGCCCGCGCCGGTGAAAAAGCGCGCACGCTGAACGGCGGTCACAAACGCCGGACCGAAATCGCCCGCGCCCTTCTGCACAGCCCTTCGGTGCTTTTGCTGGACGAACCAACCGTCGGCTTGGATGCTGCGGCACGCCATGCAATCACGGCCCATGTACACGACCTGGCGGCAGAGGGCACCTGTGTGCTCTGGGCGACCCATCTGGCCGATGAAGTGCGCCCCGACGACCGCCTTGTGATCCTGCACCGAGGGAAAATTCTGGCCGATGGCACCGCCGGCGACATCAGTGCAGAGATGCCTCTTTCCGACCGTTTTCTAAAGCTGACAGGGGCGGCTGCATGAATGCCTATATGACATCGCTTTACGCCATTTCGCTGCGCGAAGCGTTGCGTTTCGTGCACCAGCGCGAGCGTTTTGTCGCCGCACTCGTGCGGCCGCTCGTCTGGCTGCTGGTCTTTGCCGCAGGCTTTCGCGCGGCGTTGGGCATCAGCATTATCGCGCCCTATCAGACCTACATCACCTACGAGACATATATCGTACCGGGTCTGTGCGGCATGATCTTGTTGTTCAATGGCATGCAATCTTCGCTCAGCCTTGTGTATGACCGCGAGATGGGCTCGATGAAGCTGTTGCTGACCAGCCCCCTGCCCCGCTGGTGGTTGCTGTTTTGCAAACTTGTCGGCTCCACTCTGATCTCGATCTTGCAGGCATACGCGTTTCTGGCCATCGCGGCGGCCTTTGGTGTGTCGGCCCCCGTGGCGGGGTACCTCGCAGTTTTCCCTGCGTTCTTGATTGTCGGCCTGATGCTTGGCGCGCTTGGGCTGGTTTTGTCGAGCTTTGTCAAACAGCTCGAGAATTTCGCAGGTGTGATGAACTTCGTCATCTTCCCGATGTTCTTTTTGTCCTCCGCACTCTATCCGCTATGGAAAATGGCCGAAAGCTCTGAACTTCTCTATGCAATCTGCGCTTTCAACCCGTTCACACACGGGATCGAACTGATCCGTTTCGCGCTTTACGGCCAGTTCAACGGAGAGGCGCTGTTGTGGACGCTGCTGGCCGCCGGTGTTTTTGTCGCCGGTGCCGTCTGGGGATACGATCCGGCACGTGGCATGGTCGGGCGCAAGCGGTGAGGCGGCTGTCAGAGGACCAGACGGGCCGGTGATCCGGCCAACCGGATCGTGCGGCTCGCCATCTTCTCGGCTTCGTCAACGACGTGGGTCACAAAGATGCTGGCCACCTGATGCGCCTCGCGCAGCCTTATGAAAAGCAAAATCATTTCATCGGCCAGCGCAGGGTCCAGCGATACGAACGGCTCGTCCAGCAGCAAGAGCGTCGGCTTGACCGCAAACGCCCGCGCCAGAGACAAGCGGCGCTGCTGGCCCAGTGAAAGCTGCGCCGGAAAATCGCTGCCGCGCCCGGCCAGCCCGACTTCCGTCAAGGCATCCTCGGCGGTTTTGGCATCAACACCGGTCGGGATCGTGATATTGTCGCGCAGGCAGCGCCAGGGCAGCAAGGTGGGCTCCTGAAACACCATCGCGATTTTTCCGTGCACCCGCCTGTCGCCTTCGAACCCCGTCTCGATCCCCGCGATGATCCGCAACAGCGACGTCTTTCCAATCCCCGAAGGCCCGACTAGCGCCAGCGTTTCCGCAGGGCTCAGGGTGATCTTGATGCTGCCCAGGATTGCCGTGTCGTTCTTCGCGAATGACCGCAGATCAAGATCCACCACAGGGGCATGTGACGCCTGCATGTCAGGGCACCTGTTTGTAGAAAACGCCTTGCGGGAGGGTCGTGGCATCCCCCAGCAACTCGGTACCGCCCAGATCGGCCATCAATGCCAGCATGCGCGCCGCGGCCTGCTCGTCAACCGGAGCAGCTGGTGGGATTCCTGCGCGAAATCCATCCCTGAGGGCTAGGAATTGTGCATCTGACCGTGCGCTCATTAAGGGCCGCAGACGGTCCCATACAGCATCATTCGACAGCATGATATCTTTCGCCGCACGCGACGCCGCGGCAAGGCCTGCAACAAGGCCCGGTTTGGCGCGCAGCAATTCACCCCTCACGACATATCCCAGCAGCGGTGTTTGCGGATCAAGGTCCAGCGCGCGGGCGGCATCGTCTATGTCGATCAGTTTGCGCATGCCACGCGCCTGCATCTTGGCATTGAAATGCCAATAATTGATCGCACCGTCCACACCGCCATCAACTGCTGTCTTGAAGATCAGCGGGGGCGCACCAAAGACTTGTTCGGTTTCGGCCTTCAGATCCATGCCGTATTCCTGAGCCGCATAGGCCCGCAGCACCAGCCAGCTTTTATCCAGCGGACCGCCTGCGATACCGATTTTGCGGCCCCGCAGATCGGCAAGCGTCTGCGCCGCGCTTTCTTCCTGTACCATCAATGCACCGACTGCGCGTGAATAGGGGAGAAACACGAAATCCTTGCCCGCAGCCCGCTGCCGCGCAACCCACAACCAGTCGCTCACCACCGCGTCGGCAGCACCCCCCTGGAACGCCACCATCGCAGCAGCCCCGCCCGCGACGCCCTGAACCTCGAGTGTGAAACCGTTGGCGGTATCGAGGCCATGGTGACGGATTGTATCAAGCTCCCAGTTTACCGTTCCAACCTGTAGAACGGCGATGCGCAAGACGGGCAGTTCAGCGCGTACCGGCGTTACCCCGAACGTAGCAGACATAGAAAGAAAGAGAGCAGTAATGAAGTTTCGCAAGGGGTGTCCTTTGATCTGGAAGGGTGTCCGTTCGACTGCCAGACTAGCCCCCTCGCACCCGCGTCAGCACTGCGACTTTGGTCTTGGGCGAGACGCCCTTGGACATACGACCATTGTTCAATAGCCGCTTTGCCTTTTTGTGCAGATAGTCGAGCTATGCCGGATTGCGCCGTTCATTCATAAGGTGTGGCCGGACCAGATAATTCTTGGGAGGAATACCGAATGAACAGATTTATTTTGGCGCTGACGGCTTCGATGATGACGGCAAGCCTGGCGGTCGCTGACGTCACAGAGGCCGATCTTGCGAATGATACGGCATCCACGGGTGACGTGTTGACAAACGGCATGGGGCGTCACCTGCAACGCCACTCTCCGCTGACAACTCTGAACAAGGACAACGTCAAGAACCTTGTGCCGGCCTGGGCGTTCTCTCTCGGCGGTGAAAAGCAGCGCGGCCAGGAAACGCAGCCCATCGTGCATGACGGCGTGATGTACATCACCGGCTCCTATTCGCGGATGTATGCAATCGACATCAAGACAGGCAAAGAGCTGTGGCAGTATGACGCCCGCCTGCCCGAAGGTATCCTGCCGTGTTGCGACGTCGTGAACCGGGGTGCCGCCATCTTTGGCGACAAGGTTTACTTCGGCACGCTCGATGCGCGCATCGTTGCATTGAACAAGGACACCGGCGATGTGGTCTGGAACAAGCAGATCGCCGATTACAAGGCGGGGTACAGCTACACTGCCGCCCCGCTGATCCTGAACGGCATGATCATCACCGGCAACTCTGGCGGTGAGTTCGGCGTGGTCGGCCGTGTCCAAGCCCGTGATACCGAGACCGGCGAACTGATCTGGGATCGTCCGGTGATCGAGGGTCACATGGGGATGCTGAACGGCGAAGAAAGCACGATGACCGGCACGCTGAACGCGACATGGCCGGGCGATATGTGGAAAACCGGCGGCGGGGCTACCTGGCTCGGTGGATCGTATGACGCGGACACGGATACGCTGGTGTTCGGCGCGGGAAACCCTGCCCCCTGGAACAGCCACCTGCGCAATGCGGGCCAGCCGACAGAAGGCAACTCCGGTGACAACCTCTATGCCGCGTCACGCATCGGTATCGACCCGGCCACGGGCGAGATCAAGTGGCACTTCCAGACGACGCCCCGCGAAGGCTGGGACTATGACGGGGTGAACGAAGTCGTCGCCTATGAAGACCGCGCAGGCAACAAACGGTGGGCTACCGCCGACCGCAACGGCT
Organism: Pseudosulfitobacter sp. DSM 107133; assembly: GCF_022788695.1. Taxonomy (NCBI): domain Bacteria; kingdom Pseudomonadati; phylum Pseudomonadota; class Alphaproteobacteria; order Rhodobacterales; family Roseobacteraceae; genus Pseudosulfitobacter; species Pseudosulfitobacter sp. DSM 107133. Next base: position 44,613 of record NZ_CP085158.1, on the reverse strand, counting down.
ACTTCTATGTTCTCAACCGCGAGGACGGCGCATTTGTGAGTGCCGCACCTTTCGTCAAGGACATCACATGGGCCAGCGGCATCGATGATACCGGTCGTCCGATCTTCGTCGAAGAGAATCGCCCCGGCGACCCGGCTGCGTCGGCCGATGGCAACAAGGGGGAAGTCGTGTTCTCGTCGCCTTCCTTCCTCGGCGGCAAAAACTGGATGCCTATGGCACACTCGCCCGTAACTGGCCTGTTTTATGTGCCCTCCAACGAATGGGGCATGGACGTCTGGAACGAGCCGATCACCTACAAGAAAGGTGCGGCCTACCTTGGTTCGGGCTTCACGATCAAGCCGAACTACGAGGACCACATCGGCAGCCTCAAGGCGATGGACCCCGACACCGGCGAGATCAAGTGGGAGTACAAGAACGACGCGCCCCTTTGGGCCGGTGTGATGACCACTGCCGGTGGACTGGTGTTCACAGGCACGCCCGAGGGTGAATTCATCGCCTTCGATGACGAAACCGGCGACAAGCTTTGGTCGTTCCAGACCGGTTCCGGCATCGTCGGCCAGCCCATCACCTGGGAACAGGACGGTGAACAGTTTGTGACCGTAATCTCCGGATGGGGTGGTGCGGTGCCACTCTGGGGCGGCGAAGTGGCCCAGAAGGTGAACTACCTCAACCAGGGCGGCCTGCTGTGGACCTTCCGTCTGCCTGCGCAGCTTGCTTCCAACAACTAAGAAATCTCCCTGTAACCTTGTGCGCCCCTCTCGTAGGGGCGCATTTTTTTGGCACGGGCGACTAGGGTCTGTGGACATTCAGGATTCCCATTTTGCCTGATTTCTGATTCAAACTTCCAAAATGGAGGTTTGAATGAACGAGGAGCGGTTTGTGGTGTCGGACATCTTGTGGCAGCGGCTTGAACCGCATCTTCCGGGTAAGGTCAGCGATGCCGGAGCCACAGCAAAGGACAATCGCTTGTTTCTGGAAGCGGTCTTCTGGCGGGTACGCACGGGGTCGCCGTGGCGCGACCTGCCACCTGCCTTTGGCCATTGGAACAGCCAGTTCCGGCGGTTTCGCCGGTGGGCCAGGTCCGGAGTATTTGAGAGGCTTTTCAAAGCTATGAGTGAAGACGTCGACCTCGAATATGCACTCATCGATGGAACGATAGTTCAGGTTCACCAGAAGGCGACCGGCTCAAAAGGGGGACTCAGAGTCAGGCCATTGGGCGCTCGCGCGGCGGACTGACGACCAAGATCGTGGCGTTGGTGGATGCGCTCGGCAATCTGGTGCGCTTCTTGCTGCTGCCGGGACAAGCGCATGACATGAAAGGTGTCGCGCCGTTGATCAAAGGCGTTTCATTTGATGCACTGCTTGCAGATAAGGCGTTCGATGCGGACTGGCTGTTGCAAGACCTCGACCAGCGCGGTGCAACAGCTGTGATCCCTCCCAAAGCCAACCGCAAAACCCAGCGAGATTATGACGCGGAGGTCTACAAGTGGCGGCATTTGGTAGAGAATTACTTTGCAAAAATCAAAGAGTTCAGAGGGATCGCCACAAGATACGACAAAACGGATTGCAGTTACGCAGCGTGTTGGAACCTCGTAGCAGCACTTATAGCCTCAAGATGATTGTCCACAGGCCCTAGGACTTTTTGACAAGAGACTTTTGGATTGTTGTGCCCTAGCGTAGGGCCATGACACCTCATCAATCGCCAATATCAAAACATTTATTGCAAGACATCGCACCCTGGGCGCTCATCGTCGATGACCATCCTCTGTTTTGCGATGCGCTTGATCTGACCCTGCGGTCGGTGGCAGAGTTCGTGGAAGTTCGCACAGCAGATTGCCTTCAATCGGCACTCAAGACGCTCGACACCTTCAAAGCGCCGCACCTCATCCTGCTCGATTTGAACCTACCCGATGTCAGCGGCCTTGACGGATTGATGCAGCTGCGCCGGAAGTCCGAAGAGTCGAAAATCATCGTAGTCTCTTCGATGACCGATAACACAATCATCAACGCCGCAATCACATCCGGTGCAGCGGGTTTTGTGCCCAAACACAGCCGCCGGTCGGTGTTCAAGGATGCCATCGACCAGATCAGGGAAGGCAAGATTTTCACGCCGCCCGGTTTTGTCAAAGGCAGCGAGGGGTCTGCCAAGGATGACACGCTGCGAAGATTGTCGTCCCTGACCAACCAGCAAGCCCGTATCCTGAACCTCATCTGCGAGGGTAAGCTCAACAAGCAGATCGCATTCGACCTGACGATTGCGGAAACAACTGTAAAGGCGCATGTGACCGCGATCATGCGCAAACTCGGCGTTCAAAGCCGCACCCAGGCGGTGCTGGTTGCACATGAAGCGAATTTTTCCGAAGTCTTGCCAAACCGGGAATAGCACCTCTATCGTGACCGGAACGGGGTGATCAGAATGACCGAAAAGATCCAGAGCAACGGGCGGGACGTGCATGTATTATCTCAGGCCCAGGTCTCGGTAAAATGCGACGATCCGGTCGCGCATCTGCGCGAAAAGCTGGGGGACGCTCCCTTGGCCCTGCTCACGGTCTTTGTGACCCCGAATGTCGATTTTGCTGCTGTCTCAGAGAGACTCAACGCAGTATTTCCCACAACTGATATTGTAGCCTGTACCACCGCCGGAGAAATCGGCGCGGGAGGCTATGAGGAGGGAACGATCCTCGGACTTGGCTACCCCGCCGCACATTTTGACAGCATTTCGATCCTCGTCGAAGACCTTGACGGTCGCGAGACCCAAAGCGCGGTTGACCGCATTGCGCAGGACCGGGTTGCCTTGCGCGATAGAAACCCCAAAAAACTGAATGGGTTTGCCTTTCTCGTGGTGGACGGCCTTTCCCTGCGCGAGGATACCCTGACGGCTGCGATCTCGCCTGCGCTGCGGGACATGCCGCTGTTTGGCGGATCGGCGGGAGACGGCACCAGATTCAAACAGACGTTCGTGTCATTTAATGGACGGGTGCGCCAAAACGCTGCCGTTCTGACGATGATCCAGACAGATCATAAAACGCAGGTCTTCAGCATTGATCACCTTGTCCCCACGGATATTCAGATGGTCGTCACCGACGCCGATCCCGACAGGCGCATCGTGAAATCCATCAACGCAGAGCCGGCCGCGCGCGAATATGCGCGATTGGTCGGTACGAACCCTGACCAGCTCGACCAGTTCACTTTCGCCTCCCATCCGGTCGTCGTGCGTATCGGCGGTGCCCATCATGTCCGCGCGATCCAGCAGGTCACGCCAAAAGGCGAGTTGGTGTTCTTCTCTGCCATAGACGAAGGCATGGTGCTGACTGTGGCAGAGCCGCGGGACATGGCCGAACATCTGGACGAGAAGCTGACCGAGCTGTCCAGAATGGGCACGCTGACGGACATCGTAGGATGTGACTGCATTCTGCGCCGCATTGAAGCCGAGCAAAAACAGAGCACCCGCCAGGTGTCGGACGTACTGACCCGTCACAAGGTCATCGGCTTTTCAACCTATGGCGAACAAATCGGGCCGCTTCACGTCAACCACACCATGTCCGGTCTGGCGATCTATGCCGAAACCCATGGCGGCGAGGCCTGACACCCATGTCATTGATCAACCCACTCGACAGCATCGAGCGCCAGAATGAAAAGCTGCTGCTGATTTCCAAAGTTCTCATGCGCCGCGTGGAGCAAAAAAACGAACAGTCCGGTCTTGCCTATGCCCAGTTCGAACGGGCCGCCCTGCTTGAGATGCAGGTCAAGGAACGGACCATTGATCTGGAGCGCACACTCGATCTGTTGCAGGAATCCAATGCACAGCTTGAAGAGGCCAACCGCGAGACCGAAACCGCCCGCACCAATCTGGGTGAGGCTATTGAGACGATCAACGAAGGTTTTGCGCTGTTTGATTCCAACGACCTACTCGTCCTGTTCAACAGCCGTTTTTGCCGCGATATGAAAGACGTGGAGATGCGATTGGTCGAAGGGTTGCCTTTCAACGACTACGTCGACCTGGTTTCGCGAAGCAGCTCCCTCGCACTGCCGCCTGATGTGACACCCGCCCAGTGGGCCAATCGGCGCACCGAGCGGCACCGCGACAACCATGTGGTGTTCAATGTCAGTCTGAAACATGACCGCTGGATACAGGTCAGCGAACACCGCACAGCCCGTCGCGGCACCGTTATCCTGCAGACGGACGTCACCGAAATTATCCGGCTGGAACGAAAAGAACAGGACCGGATGCGCGACCGCCAGGCGCAGATCCTTCAAGCCACGCTTGACCATCTCAATCAGGGAGTTTGCATTTTTGATCATGCAAAAAATCTTGTGGGCTGGAACAAGAAGATGAATCAGCTGCTGGATCTGCCCCCTCAGGAAGCAGCATTGGGGAGAAATTTTGTCATTCTCCTCGAACAGCTTGAAAAACAGCTCATCTTCTCCGACCAGTTCGACGTCGACATGCTGGTGCGATGGGCCAACCACAATGAAGGGCGGTCCCCGATTGCTTTTGAAGTCACGCGCAACGGCCGCCAGACCTTTAGCGTTTTTGGTCAGGAAATGCCGGACCGTGGCTTTGTGATGAGTTTTACCGACGTCACTGCCGAGCGGTCTGCGGCGAAATCATTGGCCGAAATGAACGAAGTGCTGGAACAGCGCGTGCAGGACCGCACGAATGAGTTGGGGATCGCCTTGTCGGAAGCGGAGCGCGCCAATGCGTCAAAATCCCGATTTGTCGCTGCTGCAAGCCATGACCTGTTGCAACCGCTTTCTGCTGCAAAACTGTTTGTGGCTTCGGTGTCGGACCGGTTGACGCAGCCAGACCTACTCAATGTGATCGGCAAGGCCGAAACAGCCTTGATCAGCGTCGAGAAGATCATCGAAGCTTTGCTGGACATCTCCAAACTGGACGCGACCAGCCCCACTTTCGACATCCAGCCGGTGCGGCTGGACGCCATCCTTGGCCCTCTCAGCGACGAGTTGACGCCCGTAGCACGGGACAAGGGGCTGGATCTCACCATCGTGAGCTGCGGCCTGACCGTGCGCAGTGATCCCGGCTATTTGCGGCGCATCGCACAGAACCTCATTTCCAACGCGATCCGGTACACGCAGAGTGGCAAGGTTCTTGTGGGCGTGCGGCGCAGCGGGGCCACGGCCCGTATGGAGATCTGGGATACGGGCTTTGGCATTGCAGAGGCTGATCAGAAACTGATCTTTCAGGAGTTCAAGCGTCTGGATATGGCGAACTCTGCGGCCGGTCTGGGTCTGGGTCTGGCCATTGTCGAACGGGCTTGCAAGTCCCTGAACCACCCGCTGCATCTCTGCTCCATTCCGGACAAGGGTAGCTGTTTTACGGTAGAGCTGAAGATCCTCTGCAGTGACAAAGCCCAAAAAACGACCGTAAGACCAATGAGCGACAGCCCCAAGTTACCGAAGCTCGGTCAGATTATATTGCTTGTGGAGAATGACGGGGATCTTGCCAACGCAATATCCCTCATGATCGAAGGCTGGGGCGCCCATGTCATTCACGCGCTCAACGGTGAGGAGGCAATTGCCATCCTCAGGGACATCGATCTTGTCCCCGATGTACTATTGCTCGATTGCCAGTTGGGCGATGGCATGTCGGGGCCCGAGCTGCACCAACGGATCATTCAGCAATACGGGCCAATCCCGACGCGTATGATCTCTGCCGACCGCAGTAGCGCGCTTGCGCAACAGTGTGCCTCGATGGGGTTGAACCTGATGCCCAAACCCATCGACCGTCTCAGGCTGTTCGACTTTCTCCGCAGTGTCTCGTGAGGTTACGGGCTTTTGCGGTAAACCAGTTCGGCGGTGTCATCCGTTGAAAACCCTTGCGCCAGTTCCTGCATGCGTGAATGCAACGGCGATTTGATGCAGGTCGGGTCCGTGGCCGCCGGATCGCCCGCAATCGCCATCGCCTGACACCTGCACCCCCCAAAGTCCAGCTTGCGCCGATCGCAGGATTTACACGGCTCCTGCATCCAGTCCTCGCCGCGATAGGCGTTGAAGGCGGCGCCGTGATACCAGATGTCCGACAGGGGCTTGTCCGCTACGTTATCGAAGACGAGGTTGGGGATCGTCTGCGCCGCGTGACAGGGCAACACCAGCCCGTCAGGCGTGACGTTAAGGCCCGAGAGCCCCCATCCGCCCATACACCGCTTGGGATAGTCGCCGTGGTAATCCGCCAGCACATAGTCGATGACCAGCTGACCTTTGAGCCGCTTGCGCGCGTCAGCTACGACGCGGCTGGCCTCGTCTGCCTGCGCGCGTGTCGGCATCATCGCGCTGCGGTTCAGCATCGCCCAGCCGTGGAATTGCACAATCGCAACTTCGATCCGCCGCGCTTTCATTTCAACGGCCATCTCGATCGCCTCCGGCAACTGGTGCAGGTTCTGGCGATGCACCACAGCGTTGAGCGTCAGCGGAAAACCTGCCTCGACGATCCACGCCGCTGCCTGCATCTTGCGCTTGAACCCGCCTTTGTACCCGCCGATCCGGTCGGCCATATCTGCGTCCGTGCCTTGCAAGGACAGCTGCACATGATCAAGCCCTGCTGCGTCCAGTTCGGCCAGCCGCCGCTGCGTGAGGCCGATGGCCGAGGTGATGAGGTTGGTATAGAGCCCTGCATCCCGCGCGCCCGCCACCAGATCAACCAGATCCCGCCGCGAGGCAGGCTCGCCCCCCGACAGATGCAGTTGCAACACGCCAAGGCCTGCGGCCTGACGAAAGACGTCGACCCAGAGTTCCGTCGAGATCTCCTTCTCCCGCGCCGCCATTTCGACGGGATTGGAGCAATAGGGGCACGACAGTGGACAGCGATAGGTCAGCTCCGCCAGCATGGCGATGGGTGCGGGCGCGGTCATGGTTTAATCTCCAGTATCCGGCGGTCCATCAGGCCCACCACATACCCGGACACATCCTCCGAGATTTGCGCAACAGGTGCGGCATAAAGCGCTGCGAGCGTCTCGATAATCTGGGACATGGTTTTCTCACCGTCGATCTGCTGCAAAATGGCAAGTCCGATGGCATCAAGGTCGATGACCCGCTCGGGTGCCAGCAAGACAGTTTTGCCGCGTACCGTATCATCATGCATCCGCACGCCGCGCGGTATCCGTGGTACTGCCTGACCGTCGAGCGCCGTCATGATGCGGGGGTCAAAACGTATGAACCGGGCACCCAGGCCCCCGGCGGAATACGCGCAGGCGTGACATAGGCCGCATGTAACGCATCGAGCTGCGCCCAAAGCACATCGGTCTTGAATTCAAGCGCAGCCGCCACCGCGTCCTGTTTCTCGGCAGTATCGGCGTGCTCCAGAACCCATCCCAACCCGAAGGCCACATCCTTGGGCGCCTGTGTCAGCCGGTTGCGGAAATAGGACAGGCTCGTGTCGTCGGCAAAGGCGTAATTCGCCATCAGTCCTTCGATCCGCGCGGCGTGAATTTTTGGCGCAAACAGCTCGGTCAGCGACGCGGCGACCGCTTCAAGCAGCGTCTTGTCCCGCACAAAACGCACGTAGGCATCTACCGCGAAGCGCGTGGTTGGCAAGACACCGCGCGCACTGGCGACATAGTCGCGGTCTAGCCCAACAGCATCTGCAAGATGCAACCAGCGGGCAATGCCGCCCTCGACCTCGTCAGTGCCGTCGTGGTCCTCAATGCGTGACCGCCACGCGCGGCGCAGCGCGGGATCATCGACACGGCTCATGAAAGCGGCATCTTTCATCGGGATGCTGGCCTGATAATAAAACCTGTTGATCACCCATGCGCGGACCTGATCGGGCGTGCAGTCGCCGCCATGCAGCAAGTCGTGAAACGGATGCTTGTCGTGATACCGCTCGGCCCCGATCTGGCGCAGGCGGGCTTCGAATTCGGCGGGCGTGGCCGTCATATCTCCAGCTCCATCCCGTCTTGCGCAATGATCCATCCTGCGGCTTCCACAGCTTTGCGCTCTTCCGACATTGGCCGGAACACTGGATTGGTATTGTTCATATGGACAAAAACTTTCTTCGCAATCTTGATATCTTCGAAGGCAGCGATGGAACCGTCGGGGCCGGACATGGACATATGCCCCATCCGCCGCCCGGTTTTCTGGCTCAGTCCTGCGCGCACCATCTCGTCGTCCTGCCAAAGTGTCCCGTCAAAGAAAACCGCATCCGCCCCGTCCAGCCGCGCCGCAAGCGTATCGCGCATCGCCGCACAGCCGGGGATGTAGAATGCGTTTTTGCCCCCTGCCCGCAAATGTACCCCGACCGTCTGCTCACCTTCCAGGTCGGTTTGGACTTCCGCACCTTCCAGATAGAGCGGCACCTTGCCCGGCACCGGAAACAGCTGCGCCGTCAGACCCGGTACAATTTCGACCTCGCAGCCCAGCTCAATCGAAATGCGTTTGACGAAGTCCGGATGGAGCGCATTAAAAATCGGATTTTCGGCGAGCACGCGATGAATTTCAGGCGTGGCGAAAAGCGTGAAAGCCTGTTGCTCGCGCAGGGTCAACAACCCTGCAATGTGGTCGATATCGCCATTGGTGAGCAGGACAGACCGCAACGGGGATTTGCGCAGGTCACTCGGATGCAGCGGCGGGGCTTTATGCATCTGGTCCCGAATATCGGGCGACGCGTTCAAAACCGCCCACTCGGTGCCATTGGCGCTGAGGGCGAGCGAAGACTGGGTTTGCGCTGGTATCGTTCCGGCACGCGCCAGATTGCAATTCTCGCACCCGCAGTTCCACTGTGGCAAACCACCACCGGCAGCCGACCCAAGAACATGCGCGCGAAACGTCAATGCAACTCTCCGCGCGCAGAAATATCAGAACAGATCGCCGTCGTCTTGCTCGCGATCACCGTCCGGGCCGTACATGTTGATCTCCATCCCGCATTCAATTTCGCGGATAATCGGTTTAGACCATGCCATTGTGTTTCCTCCACAGGTTACGTTTTCTCAGCTTCAAGTATTCGTCGCGACCTCGCGATTGTCTATGAGACTAAGGTATCAAACCTCGGAGATGAACCAGATTTTCAAATGACGGCGGATCTTACCCACCAGAGCCTCCCATTGTCGGCGCATTCCCGCCCGCGATGCTTTTGGAAGATACCTCCGACCATCGTCTCATGCCTGAGAGCGGCAAATTTCTGGACAGCTTGAAGGTGCCGTGACACGCTTGCGTTATGCGATTATGCCTCACTTTCATCTTCACACTTCTCGGCGCCACAAATGCCATGGCGACAGACGATTGCGCCGCCGACGCGATGATCGTCGTTGACGGTTCGGGTTCCATGGCCGAGATGGGCTTCAACGACATTGACGAGCCGCGCATTTTTGAGGCGCGCCGGGCGATGGCCGATGCACTGCCGCAAATTGCGCAGAACCGTCGCCTTGGCCTTGTCGTCTACGGTCCCAACGGCGCGGATGAGTGTTCGGGCGTCGACATGCGGTTCGCGCCCGAAGCCAATGCCGCCTCGCTGATCATTTCAGCCATCAACGCACTTGAACCCGGTGGCAGCACCGCGTTGACGCAGGCCGTCAAATTGGCGGCGCAAACGCTGGATTACAAAACGCAACCCGCGACCGTAGTGTTGGTCACAGACGGCAAGGAGACCTGTGGCGGCATGCCCTGTATGCTGGCCGCCGAATTGGCAACAGACGGGTTTAACACCACCGTCCATGTGATCGGTTTCAAAGTGCGCGGTACGTTCTTTTCATGGGACCGGCAGACCGACAACGACTACAATACGTCGGAAAGTACATCCCGGTGCCTCGCCGACCGGACGGGCGGGACTTATACCAGTGCCGAAACTTTGGACCAGCTGATCGCTGCATTGCGCGAGACGTTGGGATGCCAGTTCTTGTTCTAACGAGCCAGGCAATCACTGCTAACAGCAAAAACAGGCGCTTGGTATTGTCCATTAGCTGGCGTCCGGTAATTCTTAGGCTCCCTCAATACCGGTGCATTCAATTTGAATAACAAGAAGTCGCGCATCCCTCGCAAATACATCGTCTGCGTCTTTGGTTGCAGACCCTTGATCTGCATGTCTTCGAGAAATCGCTGGCGCAGAGCCGGTACATATTGGTCTGACATTGAAACTTCCTGTCGTCAGATTAAAAAGCTCCCAATCGTCCAACAGGTTCGTCAGTTCACAAAATCACAACGCACAAATCAACGCGCTACGCCTGCCACAAGCGCCAATACCGCCAGAGCGGTTTCGTCCTTATCCGCTTTGTTGTCCTTCAAATCTGGTGCGGCGAACGACTGGTTCAGTGATCTACGTGCATTCAATGGTTGCGCTACGCCTTACCCATCTCAGCCAGACACCCCCTCCCCTTGCTTCAACCGGCTTTCCAGCCCGTCCAAATCATCCACCACTGTATCGAGTCGATCTATACCGCCACCATCGATTTCCTCAATTTGCATCTCAACCTGGTCGGCAAAGCTCATTTCCATCTGCCGTTGCTCCTCTTCGACAACGGCTTGAACAGCCTTCGAACTTTTCTTGGCTGGCGGCACTGATTTACCTGAACCGACCTCGTTTGGACCATCCAGACGCTCATCATGCACCTGGGGCTCCGCACTCGTTCCAGCTTGGCTCGGACTCCGCTCTGTTCCGCCGAAATCTGAACCATCCGCCTTGCCGCCACCTCCGCCCATCACCGGAAACGGCAACTCGCCCCGCTGCGCGCCATGGATCGCCGCAAACAGCCGATCATCAAAATACTGGATCCGCTTCGCCCGCACTGGCATTTGCGCATCCACGACCATGATAATTTCATCAAGCGGCAACCGGCGCGCTTCGTCTTCAGGCAACAACGATGTCTCTTCCGTCCGTGTGGACTGACTGCGCCCCTCAAACGGGTTCTTCCCAATGGACCGCGATCGAGTGATAACTGTCTTCGTTGTCTTCCCAACTGCCTTGCTGAGCTCCTCGATGGTCTTTTCATCTGAGGGAGTGAGGTAGAGCTTCACACCTGCGTTGCCCTGCAACGCGCGGCGGGTGTTTTCACCGTAGATTTCATCAAGGGCAGGGATGGTTTGGGTCACCACCGCCAAGTGGCCGCGATAGGTGCGCAGAGTTTCGATGCTCTCGACCACAATGGGCATTTTGCCAAGGCGGTTGAACTCATCGAGCATGATCATCACAGGCCAAGGCTCATCTTTGCCCGGTTCCTTCTCTTGCATCGCCGAGAGAAGGTCTGAGAAAAACAACCGGATTAGCGGCGCGAGTGGTTTCACCATCAGCGGTTGGACAACGAGATAGACCGTGAAGGGCTTCTTGCGGATCGTGCGGAAATCAAAGTCGGAAACCTGCGTCGCTTCGTCAATCGCCGGGTTCTGCCATTGATCCAGACCTGAGGTCATCAGAAGCGAGACATAGGAGGTTAGCGTGTCGTTGTTGGTGGACGCCAGCCGCGTAAAGATCAACTTCGCGGCTTTGTTGTCGATCTCGTGGCCCCGCGCCACATATTCTTTCTGCTTGTTGCCCCCCGAAGCCGCGATCCGGTAGATCTCGCCCAAGTTGGGCTTCTTGCGCTGGAACGCCAGCAAGCCCGCGGCCACAAACAAATCAATGCCGCCCTTCAAAAGCCCTTGCACGCGATCATTGTCACTTTGCAGAAACAAGGTCGCCAGCAGCTGCAATTCCATCTGCTGGCGCGCGGGGTCTTCCAATTCATAGATGCGCAGCAGCGGATTGTAGCGATGGGTGCGCTTGCCTACCCAGTCCGTGGGCGCAAAGCGGTAGACCTTGTCGCCCTGGGCGGCACGGTGACGCGCCGTGGCTTCAAAACACTCGCCCTTCACATCCAACGTAACGGCAGACCCCTGCCATGTGAGCAGGTTCGGGATCACAAAGCCGCTGGTTTTACCGCGCCCCGTTGGTGCCACGATCAGGGCATGGGGAAAGACCTTAGATGTGATGTAGCGGGCCCGCGACTTTGGGCTGCCCAATTTGCCCAGAATAAACCCGGTCCCTGGCTTGCCAAAGAACCCGTTGGTTTTCATCTCACCGCGCTTTTGCCAATGGGTCTGCCCGAAGCGCGTGAGGGCCGAGCCGGAAAGGGCAAGGCTCATCATTAGCCCCGCGACGGCGGCACCGCCAATGATCAGGTTGATCAGTTGGAAATCATCAGGCCGTCTATCTCTGATCCAGAGGTAATTTTGCGCGATATATCCAAAATCGATATCGGCGCTGAACCCAAGCGCCTTAAAGGTCAGCACAGCCGAGGCAATGGTGTAGCCCATCGCCCCTGCCACCAAGGTGACCAGAACCACCCCTATGGCAATCCAAGCCTTTCCCATGGATCCACTCAATGGACCTGGCCCCGCTCAATCTCGCCGTCCACGTCCGCCGCGCGGTGTCTCTCGACTTCTACGTCTGCCAACTCATCGACAACCTGTCGCAACGCCTCCGAGTTTGCCGTTGCCGCATCCGATTGTAGATAGACCTTTGCGACATAGAGCCGATCAAGGCGATCTTCGATCACATTTTCCAAAGCGTCACTGTCACCCTCCTTCAGGCGATCGAGCTGCGCCGCGTCCAAAACCCGCGCCACATCGCTGCGGAAGGCCTCACGTTCTTGGTTGGTCTCAAAGGGCGAAGACAACTCCCCTGCCCGTTCATGGGCGAGAACACGGGACAGTTCGGGCGTCTCATTCTGGACTGTCTCGCGCTCCGTCAGGTTTTCCTCCCGTTCAGCGCCGCGCGCTTCATAGACACGCGCGTAAGTGTCGCCGAGACCCTCCGCCAGCTGCTCGGGCATATCAGGATATCGCGTCTGTAGATCGCGCGCGACGGAAACGGAGATTGGCGTGCTGCTGTGCGCCCCCAAACGCGCCGCTTCGACCTCATTGATAACCCAGTCTGCTGCGGCCTGATCTACGATCACCGCCCTGCCCTCCTCATCCGTGCGGATCACATCGGTCGGGCGCGCAATCAGCTCTGGATGGTCGCGCAGATAGTCCCGCTGTTCGTCCTCCAAACGCTCTACGGCAAGGCTTTCGATCACGGCCTCATCAAGGTCCTCACTCTGAGCTTCAATCCGAGTCTCGACGCGAACGGCATTGGCAGCGGTTTCGATCTGAGCTTGCGTGACATGCGCCTGCACCTCGCGGGCGTCTTCAATGACACCGTCACGGCGCAGCACACCTTCCCGTTCCAGCATGGTCCCCAGCTGCACATGTACATCATTGAGGATATCCCGCGCCTGTTCCAAATCCGCGCGGCGCTCAAGGTTCAAATCCTTCGCCTCGGCCACCTTGGACAAATCATCCGCAATCCATTGATGTTCCAGAGCCGCGTTTTGCGCCCCCGTCTCCATCCGGGCCACAACCTCGGATGTGCTGATCCCCGTGCCGCGCAGTGCTGCATCGACGCGGGCGCGCACCCGTGGCTCAGACAGACGCTCCAACTGGCTTTGCTGAATATTGGCTTCAGAATAAACCCCGCCTTCTGATGGGACCTCCGAGAGGGAATTGGACCGTAGCCCAAGGGGCTGCATATGCTGCACCCGCGCTTGAATTGCGTTGAGAGACTTCTCCAGCGCGGGTCGCTCTGCATCCGGCTTTGCCGCGATCAAATCTGTGATGTTTGCGACCTTCTCCGCGTAGCGGCTGCGCAGATCCTCGAACGTTTCGTCTTCGGCCATGTAAATGCCTCCTGCGGTTTCAACGTGACCACCCTTCGCCAGAACCTCGCCCGCACGGAACAGAACCTCAGCAATGTCTTCGCGGTTCTCGGAGGACGCCTCGGCAGCCAGCGAGTGGAATATGATTTTGGTGTTTGCGATCTCGGCAAGCGTGCGGGTCAGGTCTTTACCCACCCGTTCGCGCTCCACTGGCGTCCTGCCCTCTTCTTTGGCGGCATAGACCTCGCGGGTCTTGGCCGGGTAATGCACCTCGCCGCGATCTATCCGCCGCGTTGCCTCCAACCGCACGCCGTAGGTCTCGGCCTCTTCGACCATCGCCAACCGGAAGTCGTCATAGTTGAACCGATGATTGCGCGCCAAATAGAAAAACTCGCCCTCTTGAGAGCGGCGATTCAATACGAGATGCGCATGCGGATGCTCGCGGTCCTCATGTACAGCAATGATATAATCAAAGTGGCCTTCATCTTTCTGGAAGAACCGCTCGGCCACGTCAGTCGCGATGTCGCGCACGTCCTCTCCGCGCGTTCCAATCGGGAAGGACATCAGCAGATGTGTGGTTTGCCCAAGTTTGGGTTTGAACCCCGCGTCCCACCGCTTGGCAAAGCGCTCGGTCAGGTCTTTGATCTCGCCGCGCTCAAGCTTGGATTTGCCATCCAGGAACCCGCTGCTGTCGACGATATGGGTGGACTTTGTCGTGAGGTATTCGAGCTGGTTGGACAGCTGGGATTTATTATGCGTGCCCCCGCCCCGGATCGCTTTGAACACAGCGGCCCGATGTCCCGCAGCGGCGCGCACCATCTGCTTTTGCTTGGAGGCATACAGACCCTGCATCGAGCCACGGATCCGGCTCCACCCATCCTCAAATATCTCTCCGGTGACGGCACCAACCGCATCATTCAGCCGCATGGGCGAACTCCTTCAAGGCAGCCGTTGCTTTCAGCTGCATCGCGTCACGCCGGCGGCGCACAAGCAGGTCAATCTCATCTGCACTATCGAGGATGAATCGCGCCAACCCGCGCATCTGTGCAAGCCGCAATTCTGAGAACTCAGCACCAGTTCCCTGTCCCTCCCTGTTGGCCTTCTGCATCTGCTTGGCAATCTGGGCGACACCGTTTCCAACATCATTTAATGAGGCGCGATAGCGCGCCATCTCTGCCGCCAACGATGTGTCCGCCACAAAGGTGCCACCTGCCGCTTGCATCAAGCGGCGCAGCCCTTCCGAGCGGGTCTCGATCCCCGCCGACGCCAGCACCGCATCGAATGCCGCCATCTCGTCAGGGGTCACTTTCACACTCACCGCCAAGACCGGCACGGCCGTATCGCGCTGGCGCTGATCGTCACTCTTCAAGGTGTATTGCACCGCCCGCGGTGTCACCCCGAACCGCTTCGCAAGCACGGACGTCGAGACTCCGTCCGCGGCTTCGCGCACGATCTCCATACGTTGCGCATCCGTGAGACGTTTCGAGCGAGACATGCGAAGAAAGACCCCCTATTTCCTGCCACCTTCCACCAAGGCTGCCCCCACCTTACGATAATATACCGATATGTCAATTATATACTTACGTCGCATTCAGGCTCAGGCAGCCTTGGTGTCCGCTTCACGCCGCGGCCCGCAGGGACGCGGCTCTGCCGCCCTCACCACCGGGTGCACCACCTGTCCTAGGGGTCCCGTCCACCAGCCCCGCCCGAGGGTCTGGCCGAACGCGCATGTGTTCGGACGGAACCGCGGGCGGGCGCAAACCCCACCGACAGGGCGGACAGGCAGGGTCAAGGAGGGCCAGATTTGGCTTGCCAAATCTCTGCCGCAAAAACCGGGAGGCCCTGGCCGATAGGTTTTTGTGGATGGCCCCCTTGAGGCTGACTGGCCGGTCTGTCGCGGCCTGATCATTTCGGGAGGAGTGCGTCTGTTGAACGCGCAGCGGCCGACGGCTTCGTGAAGTCGCCTCGGGCGATCTGACCGCCGGACGCGGCATCCCTGGAACAGGGATCGGGCCGCCCCAAGATCGTGCTGGGGCGGCCCATCCTCGTCAGAGGATTTAGTCCTGGGGATCTTTCGCGCTCGGTGGGAACATCACCAGCTCCGAGACCGCGACCGGGAAGTCGAGCTTGAGGCTGAAGAACTCCGAGCCGTCCCCGTTGCGGGTGTTGCGGAACATCGCGCCCACGCGCTGAAATCGAGTGCGCTCCTGGCCATCGGTATCGGTGAACTTGACGGGGACGGTGGCGACGTAGTGGTTGGTCATTTGGGTTACTCCTTGTTGCGATGGGGATCACCCGGCACGGGGCAAGAGGCCCGGTCGCAAGCGCAAATGCGGAGGGTCCGCGGCTAGCCGTGGAAACCGTATTTGTGCTTGCCGAAGCGAAGCGGAGGGCACGATTGGGCCGACCCCGTGCGATCCACATCTATGAGCAAAAAGGAGTGATCCGGATGACCCTTGCCATCACGCAGCCGCCACCATCAGCGTCCGCGTCCCGCCGAGCCTGGCCGGGGTGCTGACGGAGCCCGCCCGCGTGGATGCGATGTTCCGAAACACGCCCCGAGGGACGTGCAGGTCTTCAGCCTCATGTGCGACGTCTCGACCCCTCGCGTCTTGCGCTGCTGACGATGTGCGTCATGGGCTCACCATCCCCCTCCCGTACCGATGCGGATGGGCCGCACTCTGACGGACTGGGTAGAGGGATGGCAGTGCCGGCCGCTGCAGACTGCCGATCACGCATGACCGATCGCACGCGCCATGAGACATGACGAAAGGGCCGCGCCAAGCGCGGCCCCCTCTCTTCAATCCTGCGACGCCTTCTTCGCCGGGTCCGCAACCCGCATGACCGTCAGGCCTTTCGCTTCCGCCTTCTGCCCGAGGTTCAGTGCGACCCCGTTGCCGCCGAAGAGTACAACCCCCGTCGCCGCGAACTTGTCGTCCAGCATCTCATCGTTGCACTTGAACGGTGCCGCCCGCCCGTGCGCGGACCAGCGCGGATCGAAGCGCGCCTGCGCGACCCCGCGTGCCCGGGCCCACCGAGCCGCAATCATCTCCGCCCCGTGCTTGCCACCCTTGTGGCAGAGGAAGATCTCCTGGTTGCGGTTCTGCTTGATGCGTTCGCGAACCTTGTCGAGCGTGTTGAAGATCACATCGACATCGGTCCAGTCGGTGGCGCCTGAGACGATCAGGGGAACCCCCTCGACTTTCGATTTCTCGGCAGTCTCGCGGTCGTGCTGCTCCAGGAGCTGCCGTGCCTCGAAGACCGCCCCGGTCTCTTGCGCCCGGACGCTTGCGCGGGAGCCTGCCGCCGGGATGAAGGCGTGGCCCGTTTCAATCTCGTAGCATTCCGCCGCCGCCTCGCTCATCACCTCAATGGCGCTGACGATCTCGCGCAGCTGCACGAAGCGGGCCTGCGCCTCTTCGAGCGCGGTCTCGGCGATCTCCGATCCGTCGTGGGATTTTGCCAGCGCGCCGATCTTGTCGGCGGTGCGGTCGACCTCCTTGCCGAGCGCCACCTTGCGGCGCTGCAGGATCGTCGCGAGCCCATGGGCCAGCGGTTCGATTTCGGCTTCAAGCCCGGTCCCGCGCAGCTGCCCGAGCAATGACTCGAAGCTTTCGCGGATGATGTGGTCGCTCAGGACGTGATCTTCCGGGATCGGCAGCTGCGCGTCCTTCTCGGTCAGTCCGAAAAGCTCGATGGTCTCGTAGGTGTTTGCGGTGTCGTAAGCCATGTCTGGTCTCCAGTGTTCGGTTGCAAGGCCACCACGTGAGTGTGGGGGCATGGCCGAATGCCTGGTTTCCGAATCTGCCCGGGTCAGGGACGGCGCAGCCGCCGGCTTGCCGGGCGCAAAAGTTTTCCGTGCGCAACACCTGAGACACGCGAACCCTCACGCACGGGACCCCCTAGCGCCACAGGCACCGCCCTCGCCGAAAAGTTTTGCGATCCTTGACGCGGGCTGATTTGGGGGCCATCCGGAGGATATGCTTCCGCACTCATGTGTGTGTGTTTTGACGGTAGGTTTGCCCGACCCGAGCAGGCAAACGGCCAGACCGGACGCGGGAGACGGATGAAGCGGCGGGATCGTTTTGCTCCGCAAAACAGACCAGAGCGCAATCCGGCGGAGCGGCCGGGGAGGGACGTGCTCGCGAGGCGGGCAAACCGGGACGCCGGGTGCGACGCCGCGGTGAGGCCGCATGGCCGAATGCGCGACGGACCGAAGGGCCGTTCTCCCCTGCGACACGCGAAGCCGAGCAGGGGAGGCCGCAAGGCTCTGGCCACGGTTGATGTGCAGGGACTACGCTGCCGACTATAGGGATTGCTTGTCCAGGCATTCGACGTGATCGGCGGAAAGCGGACATTCACTGCGAGTGCGAAAGCATACTGTCTGAGACATGATTGCGACAATTATTGTCTCAGCGTCAGCGCCAGTTTGACCTGCCCCCATTTTCAGAACCACTCGTAAGTCGAGCCTGATGGCACGAAAGCATCGTTTGAGCCCTAATTGCAGAATGATACACGATGCGCCCGGGTCGATAACCGGCGTCGTTATGCTGGCGTGCGCATAATCTCACGGATCAGATCATTTGTTTCTGATCTCGTCGTTTGGTGCCGATATCGAACGGCCAAAACAGTTCGTGTTATTTCAAGGCCATCGATGGGTTTCGACACCAGGCCCATGTCTGATGGAATAGCGGTGGCTGGTAGGATCACCGCACCCGAACCCTGCCGGGCAAGTTCGATTAACCAATCCACGCGATTTGACCGATAGGCCGCGTAGAGGTCGTAACCTTGATCTGCGCAGGTTCCATGTAAAGTATCCCGCATTTCGCAATTCAGTCTGTCAAGCATGTCAGTTTGAGCAAGCGTCGAAAGAGAAATTGTATTTAGTTCAGACAATGGATGCGACTTTGACACCACGACCTTGTAGTCCTCTTCATAGAGAATGTCTATACGATAGAGGTCTTCACTGACCTTGTCCGCGGTGACGACAACGTCAAAGTCACCATCTCGCAACCCGGAAAGAAGCTCGTGGGATGACGCAACGATCAATTCGATTTCGGCTTGCGGCACGCGCTTGCGCATACGCTCCATAGCTGCCGAAATTCTGCTGTGGCCAATCGTTTCGCCGACACCGACAGTGATAGGAACTCGCTCCAACCGCATATGACGGACTGCCTCGGCCTTCGCCTGTCGCGTCTCGTCGTATATTTTCTGCAATCTTGGCTGCACGAGTTTTCCCAGCGCGGTCAGCCTGCAGCCTGCACGGTCTCTGACAAACAGGTCACCTCCAAGTTCGTCTTCAAGTTTCTTGACCGCAGTCGTCAAGGAAGGTTGGGAGACATTGGAGGCACTGGCCGCGTGGGTGAAGTTTCGGTGCTCGCAGACAGCGAGAAAGTATCTGATCTGGTTCATTTCCATCGCCGCATTCTCCGTCACATCTCCGGCCGCGCCATCAAAACAAGTTCGATAGTCCATGTCTATCAAAGAATAGCATTTCGGAATTGGAGTCCACCGCATCCGGCATGGGACAAGAGTGCATCGAAACCAAACACGATGCACTTCAAAGCAGGGGCCGACCATGAAATCGCAAATTCTTCAGACACTCGCCGCACTGGCTCTGATCGCAACTTCTGCAACTGCACAGGACAATCCAATGGAAAATCATACCGCCAGCTACATCGCCATGCCCGCCGCCGAAGGCCAGTCCGAAGCTTTCGCGGAGTTTCTGGCGGGTGCCGCACCTATCGTGCGGGACACAGAGCCGGGCACCGTCCTTTGGTTTGCTCTGCAAGCCAACGATACGCTCGCAATCTTTGACATCTTTGCAGATGAAGAGGCACGGAACGCTCACTTCTCAGGAGCGGTTGCTGCGGCTTTGAACCAAAACGCCGACACACTGGTCGACGGAGGATGGGACGAAGGTGTTGTCGCGAATATCAACAACTCCGATGTCCTGTCGGTCAAGGCGCCGGTTGATCTCACCACGGCAACGACCGCAACTTACATCAAGCTTGAAGCTGCGCCGGGGAAAGGCCGCGAATTGGCAGCCTTGCTGACCGCCGCCGGCCCCATCGTCGCAGATACCGAACCCATGACATTGTTCTGGGCGGCGCTGCAAATTGACGAGAACAACTTTGCCATCTTCGACATCTTTGCCGACGATGCTGGCCGCGAAGCGCATTTTGCCGGACAGGTCGCCGGGCTACTGAATGAAAGGGCTTCGGAATTGGTCTCGGGCGGATGGGACGATGGTGTGGTGGCAAACGTCCGCAATTTCGACATCCTTGCTGCCAAGTAATCTCGAGCTGCGTTAACAAAGAAGTGCCCGGTGCAACCCATCGGGCACTTTGCTATTTGAGTTGAGAGTAAAGCCAAGTCGGTCGATTAACCGCAGCGAAATGGCATTTTATCCCAGTCTGCTGATGCTTACCCATTGAAAATTCTGCCGCCTATGCAAATGACCGTTCTAGTGCAGCTGCGCTCCAGCGCCGGAGAGCTCGCCGAGCGGCAGCTTAGGGCCGACCAAGTCAGGCGTACTGCTTCAATCCAGATCGACGTCGCCCAGACGCGGCGCATGGACATGCGTTCGGACAAGAAATGCAGCGGCCGCGCCGGCCAAAGCGCCGAACAGATGAGCCTCCCACGAGACGCCAGGCTGACCCGGAAGAACGCCCCAGAGAATGGAGCCGTAGAGCAAACCGACCACCAGTGCCGCGCCCAGCGTGATCAGTGAGCGATCCACGAGGCCGCGCGCGACGAGGAAGCCAAACCAGCCGAAGACGAGCCCTGACGCGCCGATATGGATGGCCGAGCTTCCGAACAGCCAGACAAGACCGCCGCCGAGGCCGATCACCACGGCGTTCACCGGCAGCAAGGCTCGCGTGGTCGTTGCCACAAGCAGCCCACCCATCACCAGGAGCGGCGGCGTATTGGCCATAAGATGCGCGAAGCTTCCATGCAGGAGGGGCATGGCGATGACACCATCCAATCCGCTGACGTGCCGGGGGATCAGGCCGAAGGCCGGGTTCAAGCCGTAACCGATAATCCAATTGAGGAGGTGAACCGCCCAGAGCAGTGCGACAAAGGCGACAAGCGCCGCGGCGCGCCGAAAGAAGGCACGCATGTGATCCCGGTTCATCATGTTGGCGACAGTAGACGTCACCACAGCACCTTCAGCGGCTTTCGCACGCTGCACAGGGTGCCACCTCCGGGAAAGGGGGTTGAGGCGGCCAACTTGGTCAAGGCCCAAGGCAAGAGAACGGCCTCGATCTTACACGGTGTTCCCCGGACGAACGGGCTGCGGTTCACGCTCGGGGCGCTTCAGGGCTTCGGCATATTTGCGGGCATTGTCGTCAATCGTGCCGTGCCAAAGCTTCGAGACGAAGGCCCGGGCGTCTTGGACTGTCATGTCTTTCAGCGAAGAGGACAGCGCCATGAAAAGCTCATCCTCGCTGATCCCAGCGGCGCGGTGCATTGCGTCCGCGTAAAATGACGGGTCGTTAAGGACCTGCTCGCGCAGCAGCATCCGCGCAAGGTCCTCCTCCGGGATCGCCATGAAGATCGTGTCCTGAAGGTCGGTCAGATAAGCGCGGCGCGATGTGGACACCGGTTTTCCCGCCGCCTTGGCCTCTAGATATGCCTGCCGGTTCTTATCAAGCTTCGCCGTCGCATGGGACATGATGACGGCGCGCTGTTGGGCGGGTAGCGCAAATCCGGTGCAGCGCTCGATATGAGTGAGGAGATCTTCAACCTCTGCCTCAACATCATAGCTCTCGAACCATGGAACCGTCCCTGATCTAGCCGCCACGCGCCCGCCCTCGACATTACGTTAGTATATTATTGTATCGCATTTGCACCTGATCGCAAGCGGGTGGCGTCCTTCACGCAAACGGACACGGAAAAAGGGGAACCGTGATCCCACGGTTCCCCTTTGGGTTCAGATCGTCTCCCCCTCGCGCGCCGATTAGGCGACCAGCGAGAGCCCCGCGCCCGCGTCCTGCGGCTGCTCACCGCTGTCGATGAACGGGATGATCGAGAAGGTCTGCCCGCCGCGCTGTTCTTCGTTCTGCACGGCGTTGACGCGCAGGTCGCCATCGGGCGTGTTGATCAGCAGTGACAAGTAGTCATTGCCCGTGCGGCTGCTTTTCGCCATCCACGCCGAGCCGACGCGGATCGGCGTGCCCCAGGGCGAGCTGACCTCGATGCGATAATCAGGGTGAGTCTTCTCGGATTTGTAGCCGTTCTCGATCAGCATGAACTCCAGATCGAACATCATGTTGGCGATGTAGCCGGTGAACGCGTTGTCGGCGTCCATGGCGGTGAGCTCGCCCGAGATCGAGCCGGATTTCATCAGGCCATTCGAGACCAGCGGGATGATCTCGAATGCGCCGCTCTGGGCGGCGCGCGCCTCTTTCGTCTGCACCGCGTTGACCCGGAACGGGCCGAGGCCGACATCAATCTGCATCGAGATGTAGGGGTTGCCGCTGGTATTGCCGGTCTCGTTCCAGGCCGTGCCGATGCGCACCTTGCGGCCTGATTTGTTGACTGCCGTCACGTCAAAATCCGGGCTGCGTTCGGACATCTTGGCCCGCGCCTCGAGCTGAATGGCGATGTCAAAGCGCGTCGAGTGGATCATGCCGGTGTACTGAACGGCTGCGGTCTCGACATTGCGGGTGAGGGTTCCTGCGAACATGGGATGGTTCCTTTTGGATTGGCCGGTGCCTGACGTTCTTGCCAACGCATCCGGGATTGCTTTCTCGACCCCTTGAGGGATCACAAACCAGAAAGCCTGCTTTCCTTTCAGCCTCGCCCACGGGTCAAAGCTGCCGTCCGAGCGGGAATGCCCCCGCGCCTCCGGGTGCTACGCCCCTCCCCTGCCCGTCTGGTCTTGATTGGCTGCCCGGATTTTCCGCGCCGTCCTCGGATCGCACTATGAAGAACTCCACCTCTTTTCCGTTCAACCGGTGCCCGCTCCGGTCTGTCAGGCCGATGCAGCTACCATTCGGCACATAGGTGATCAGGTACTGCCCAAGCCGGTCCTTGTGGACAACGTAGCCGGTATTGGCCCAATGCACGGTCTGCCCGGCATCGACGGCCGCCTTGATGTCTTCGAGTGTCATGCGAACCTCCTTACGAAGAATGGTGGAGAAACGACGCAAGAAGCCCGGTCGTCCAACCGGGCTTCCATGCAGCATTCGTTTGGCAAACGACCGAGATCTGTCAGGCACCTTGCGTGGCTTGCGTCGCGCGCGCCGCCATCCAATCCTTCAGGCCAAGAAGCGTTCTTCCGGCGGCAACCTCGGAGGCCCAGGCAACCCTTGGATCGCCGTAGGGCTCGGAGCCGACATGCCGGTCGATATGGCCATTGGCCATCCATGGCTCGGGCTGGATCCGTCGCAGCCAGTCCGCCATGCTCGGGATGCGGCCCTGGCAATCTTCACGGACATGCTGCTCGCCGATCCAGCGCACGGGGATATCCCGACCAGCGCTATTGGTCAGGGTCAGGCCGAAGACACGTTCGGCTTCAAACAGGCCTTGAGCATGATGGCGCATGGCTCGGTGCGTAAAGAGCGCCAGGTGCTCTTTCGAGGCATCGAACCAGTCATGTATGGACTGATAGTCAGACGGCACCCCGCCGAATTTCCGGGCAGAGCTTTCAGCATGATGAAGCGGATGGGCCATCTCAAAGTCCCTCGACATAGCTGTGCGAGCATTCGACATAGCGGTCCGCGTGATCGAGGCTGATGCTGTCGGTGCGCAAGTCCCAGGTCAGCGTGCCGTAGCCGCCTTCGTTGTTCTCGAACCCCGGGTGATGGTGATAGGCGAGCGACCAGGCGAAATCGCCCACGGCGGTGGCAAGCGGTTCCGGCAGTTGGACCTCCGCAGGCTGCACAGTCACATCCTCAACATTGCCGGAGTCGCCGTAGCCTTCGTATTCGGCAGTGACCTCGCTGATGCCAAGCGCGCGCAATTGCGCGATCAGCTCCGCTCGGGATGCCTTCAAGGTGGTTTCGCGCTCTGCACGCCACTGAGCCGCCATTGCGGCATAATCGATCTGGGGATTGGTCATGGGTCAGTCCTCTTGTCTGAATTTGGGGGGCTGAGCGTGGCATTGGTCTGCGCGCGCCCGGAACGCGCAGACCGGTCAAATCCCGATCTGCGACGCCCGACCGGAAGCCCGCTTTGACTTTTCAGGCGGCTTGTTCTGCCGCTCTAGCGGCTCGCTGGCCCACGATCCGGGCCAGAATGGTTCCCGTGTCGATCCCGTCCCCATGCGGCAGGAACACCCGCAGCTGGAAGGCAATGATCTCGGTGAAACACCCCATGGCCTTGAGGCCATCAATCATGCCCCGATCCGCGCCGCCCAGCTCGAGACGCATCTCGCCTGCAACACGGCGACGGGTCAGGGTGAGACCCCGGCCCAGATCGACAGGCGCGGTGGAGCCAAGGGCGGCGATCAGCATCTCACGCGGCGTTTGCGGGTTGGAGACTAGGAAGCGGGCGCGCAGCGCGGCCGCCCCTTGTTCGCTCAGCGTGCGCCCGATCATGGCGGTCGCCCCGTCGGGCGTGACCCGGTAGATGCGCTCATTGGTGGTCGGAATGTCCTTCCAAATGGGCAGCAGCAGCCCGGTTAGCAGGTAGAGCTTGGTCGTGGTGGTTTTTGGCAGGGACGCTGCCTCGGCATCCCAAAGCCTTGCAAACTCGGGCCTTCCGATGTCTTCCCAGGCCGAAGACTCAAACCGCGTCTCCTCCAGATAGCTAGACCCATTTGGCCTCACCGCCTTGCGCATCAGCGTGACGATGTCCTCGTCATACATCTGCATGGGCCGCGCCGAGATGAGCCCCGCGCGACCGGAGGCGCGATTGACCATGGGTAGCTTGTCGGGATTGCGCGACATGGCCTCTTCGGCGTCAAGGACATACACTGGGTCCGTCACCTCAAGTCCGATGATCCGCGTCACGGCGCCGGATTTCGGGCAGGTCCAGAGATCCTCGGTGGAGACCTGCTCGATCTTTTCGCCACACAGGGTTTCCACGCCGAGATCGAGCGTGCCCGCCGCGCGCGCCCGCTCAGACTGATCGGCAATCCGCCTCATGAACTCGGCAAAGAGCGCGTTCTGCATGTGGATGGGAAGGGCAAGCACCCGGTTGAGAAACCGCTGGATCGGGGGAAGCTCCTCAAGGAGCACCCCGTCCTTGTCGATCAGCCGCAGGGCCGTCCAGTCGGTGAAACTCTCGTAGCTCATCGCCTCAGCGCGCCCGGCGGCAAGATCGGCGAAATACCCACGCAGCGCCGCCCGTGCGATCGGGCTTTCGAGATTGTCCTCCTCGCGGAACATGCCTTGCGAGCCGGTCTCGCGCTGGCCCTTGGTCAAGGCCCCCAGCTGGTCGAGGCGCTTGGCGATCGTCGAGGTGAAACGCTTCTCGCCATGCACATCCGAGGTGCAGACCCGGAAGAAGGGCGCGCTGACCTGAGCCGAGCGATGCGTGCGCCCGAGCCCCTGGATGGCCGCATCCGCGCGCCAGCCGGGCTCCAGCAGGTAGTGCCGCCGCCGTTTCTGGTTCTTCGCCGTTTGTGCCGCATGATAGGAACGGCCCGTGCCGCCCGCATCGGAGAAGATCAGGACATCCTTTTCGCCGTCCATGAAGGCTTGGGTTTCGGATGAATTGCTGCTGGCGGCGCGCTTCTCGATGAAGAGGTGGCCATCGTCCGCCTTCAGAGGTCGGATCGACCTTCCGGTCACTTCGGCCACGGCATCGTCGCCAAAGGCCCAGAGGATCTGATCCAGCGCCGAAGGGATCGGGGCCAGCGTCATCAACTCCATCATGGCCGCGTCACGCAGAGCGAGCGCCTCGCGCGAGACGACCAGCGCGCCAGTTTCATCGCGGAGCGGCTCTGCCACCATATTGCCGTCGATCTCGACCAGCTTTTGCGCATGAATCGGGAAGGCCTGTTCGAGGTATCCCAGGACGTAGTCGCGCGGCGTTAGCGCGCCCTCGACCAGCTCGTCCTCCTGGTCCATCGCCTCAAGCCGGCGCTTCAGCAGGCTCTCACCCGTCGAGACCACCTGGATGACGCAAGCCTTGCCCGCCGCCAGATCGTCCTTGATGGCGTGGATGATGCCTGTAGCCTTCATGCCCATCAGGAGATGGTTGAAGAAGCGCTGTTTCGTGCTCTCGAAACGGGACTTGGCCGAGGCGCGTGCGGCCGAGGCATTGGTCTCGCCCGAGGCATCGTTGACGCCGGTCGCAGTCAACGCGGCTTCGAGATTGTGGTGAATCGTCCGTAATCGCGAGGACGCGATAATGCGAAGGTGTCCGAGGTTTATCGTTGTTTTCCTTGTTTTCTGGGTGTCGGCGCAACCTTTGCTGCGCATTATTTTGATTGCAGACCTCAGCGGCTTTCCAACCGTCTGAGGAGACACTCATGTTGAAGTCGCACGACGAGCTGATCGAAGAGCTCTCGCAATCGCTCACGGAGCAGAACTACAATCCCGTGGTTGTGGCCAACCATCGGCTCTATGCCCGCCGGTTCCTGGACTACCTGGCCGAGCGCGACATGCCGGTGGCGCTGGTAACGCCATCGCAGGTCGATCAGTATTTCCGCCACGCTGTCCATTGCTTTCATTCACGCTATGGCCGTCCGCCCAGTTCGCGTTGGCATGGGGTGCCTCGTACGGCGATCTGCAAGTTGCTCCGGCTGGCCCAAGGCACATGGCCACCGGTCGCCGAAATTGCGCCGGATACAGCGCTTCGGCATGCGATCTGCCGTGAATATGGCGCCTGGATGCGTGACGAGCGCGGGCTGGCAGATGAAACAATCGACGCACGGCTCCGGGAGGCGCGGCGCTTTCTGGACTGGTACTTCGGCCGCAGGGGCGCCGACGATCTCTCAGCAATGGCCGTGCGCGATATCGATCACTACATGGACATGCGCGCCATCGGGCTGCGACGGATATCGCTCGCGGGTTCTGCCGCATGGCTCCGTTCACTGCTGCGCTATCTCCATCAGTCAGGGCGAGTTCCGACCGATCTGAGTGCACAGGTCATCGGCCCCATGCTCTATGCCTACGAGGATATTCCCTCGACCCTGGACCGCAGCCAGATCGACATAGTTCTGGAGGCCACCAGAAAGGACAGGTCGCCGAGGGGGCTGCGCGACCATGCGATTCTGCAGATGCTCGCCATCTACGGGCTGCGTCAGAGCGAAATCTGCAGTCTCCGGCTCGACGACATCGACTGGCGCGCGGAATCCCTGCGCATCCGTCACACCAAGACCAACTCCTGTTCCTACATGCCACTACTGACGCCGGTCGGCGATGCGGTGCTCGACTATCTGCGCCTCGGGCGCCCGCAAGTCGAAAGCCGGGAAGTCTTCATCCGCTCCCTCGCGCCCTATACGCGGATGACGAACCTGTATGGCATGGTCAAAAGACGTCTGGCGGCAGCGGGCGTCACCCCGGTTGGGAAACGGGGGCCACATGTCTTCCGCCACGCGCGGGCGGTTGAACTACTACGGGCGTCGGTTCCGCAAAAGATCATCGGCGACGTGCTCGGGCACCGATCGACCGAGTCCACGAATGCCTATCTCAAACTTGCCACCGAAGATTTGCGGGCTGTGGCGCTCGACGTGCCCGGTTCGGAGGTGCTGTCATGAGCGCCTGGCACGATCCCGATCACACCGTTGTCGAGGACTTTCTCCGCACGTCCCGGTTCGGACAGAGAAGCAGCTACACTTACCGGTCTATCCTTCGCAGCTTCGAGGATGTTGCGCGCCGGCACTCAGCAGTGGATCGCCAGATGCTCGAGGACTGGCTGGGTGAAATGGCAACGCGGTGGAAATTGTCGACGCTGTTGAACCAAGTCTGCATCGTTGACCGCTTCCTCGACTATCTGGTCCAGAACGAGTTGATCCCCGGCAATCCCGTCGCAGAGCTTCGCAGGCAGCACAACATCAAACAGAACAAGCCGATCTGGCGGGCTCTTGCCTCCTCCAATCCCGACGAGGCACTCGCCGGGCTGTACCGGCCTGCGCCCTACGGCAGCGTTCTGGGCGGCGTCATGCGTGACCATGTCGCGCTGATGCGAAACCGGGGCTACCAATACGAAGCGCAAGCTCACTGGCTGCTGCGGTTCGACCGATTCCTGCAATCGCATCCGGAACTGGCCGACGAGTCGCTCGAGACGATGCTGTCCCATTGGGCGGCGGCCAAGTCCACCCGCAATCACGCGGCGGAATGCCAGAAGCTGGGACGCATCCTGACAAAGGCGCGACACCGGCTCGATCCGAACATCCCGCCGAAACGCTTCAACCCGCGACCGGAACGAGAGGTGGCGCGGGAGCACCGGCGACCGCATATCTTCAGCCCGGTCGACATCCGGCACATGCTCGATGTGGCCCGACGCTATCCGTCGCCGCATGCCCCGCTGCGGCCGAAGACCCTCTACACCATGATCCTGCTGGCCTATTGCGCCGGGCTTCGACGTAGTGAGATTGCGCGGCTCGATCTGGGCGACGTCGACCTTCGATCCGGCACGATCACGATCCGGGAAACGAAGTTCTACAAGACCAGGATCCTGCCGCTGTCGGGCAGCGTCATGACCGAATTACGCATCTATCTCGATGCGCGGCAGCGCGCTGGCGCTCCGCAGGACCCGCAATC
Source organism: Pseudosulfitobacter sp. DSM 107133 (assembly GCF_022788695.1). Taxonomy (NCBI): domain Bacteria; kingdom Pseudomonadati; phylum Pseudomonadota; class Alphaproteobacteria; order Rhodobacterales; family Roseobacteraceae; genus Pseudosulfitobacter; species Pseudosulfitobacter sp. DSM 107133. Next base: position 16,331 of record NZ_CP085158.1, on the reverse strand, counting down.
GGGGCTGTTCTGGCAGAACCACTTCAAGGGGCATCACACCCCGGAGACGGTCACCACGATGATCACCAACGTCATGCGCCGCGCCGGGTTCAAGCCGCCCTCCGGGCGGACGGGGCCGCGTGTGCATGACCTGCGGCATTCGATGGTCGTGAACCGGATCCTTCAATGGTACCGGATCGGCATCAACCCGCAGGACCGGCTGCACTTCCTCTCGACCTATCTGGGTCACCGGGACATCAACTCCACGCTGGTCTACATCACCGTCACGCAGGATCTGCTGCAGGAAGCCAGCGAGCGGTTCCGCGCCGTCGGCGCCCCCTGCCTCAACGGGGAGGCACTGTCGTGAAATCGGCCAATCCGTTCCCCGAATTGTTGCGGGCCTTCTTCCAGGAATGGCTGGCAGAACAGCGCAGCGCCTCGATCCATACCATCAAGTCCTATCGGGACACTTGGCGGCTGTTGCTCCGGTTCGTCGCGGAGCGAAACGGCGTTGGTGTCGCACGGGTCACCCTGGCGGACGTCTCCGCCAGCGAGGTGCGCGCGTTCCTCAACCATGCTGAGCATGGTCGCAAGGGCACGATCGGCACGCGCAACTGTCGGCTTGCCGCGATCCGCAGCTTCTTCAGCTTCGTGGCGGACAAGAGCCCCGAATATGTCGCCCAATGCGCCGAGGTCCTCACGATCCCGCTCAAGCGCAAACCCTCTGCCGCACCCTGCTACCTTGAACCGGGAGAGGTCGAGGCCATCCTCGCGCAGCCGAACCGATCGACGATCGAAGGGATGCGAGACCATGTGCTGCTGTCGCTGCTCTATAATAGTGGTGCACGCATCCAAGAGGCGCTCGATCTCTGTCCCAAGGCGATCCGGTTCGAAGCACCGTATTGCGTGCGTCTTTACGGAAAGGGCCGAAAGGAACGTATCTGCCCGCTCTGGCCGGAAACTGTGACGTTGCTGAAGAAACTGCTGGAGCGGCAGCCGCGCGCACCCGATGAGCGCATCTTCGTCAATCGCTACGGCGAACCACTGGGAGCCTCGGGCGTGCGGTACAAGCTGGCGGCCTACGTCGCGGCGGCGGCGAAAACGACACCCACGCTTCGTTCGAAGCATGTGACGCCGCACAGCTTCCGACACGCAACGGCCGTCCACCTCGTCGCGGCGGGCGTCGACATCACCGTCATCCGAAGCTGGCTGGGACATGTCAGTCTCGACACGACCAACCACTACGCCCAGGCCAATCTCGAAACCAAGCGAAAGGCGCTCGAACAGGTCGGCGTTCCGACAGCAGGAAATCGACCCGCGCGATGGAAACGTGACGCGGACCTGCTCGCCTGGCTCGATACCCTCTGACCCCAAACCAAGGAGAGATAATGTGAAGGACGTAGCCCTCAAATCCCCGAACAATAGCGATGGCGCCGCGTTCCTTCGCATTATCGCGTCCTCGCGATTACGGACGTTATGCGCAGCTGCGCATAACGTCCGAAACGCACCCGCGTATGCGTCGTAGATCTCGATCTGGGCCGGGGTGAGCGCGTGTTCGAGCACGTCATACTCCACGCCATCAAAGCTGAGGGCGCGCGCCGTGTAGAGGCCGAGCGTCTTAAGATCACGCGCGACCACCTCCATGGCAGCCACGCCGCCGGCTTCCATCGCAGAAACGAAACTCTCGCGGCTTGGGAAGGGGTATTCGGGGCCCTGCCCCCAGAGCCCCAGCCGCGCGGCATAGGCGAGATTGTGCACGCTCGTGGCACCCGTGGCCGAGATGTAGAAGACGCGGGCGCGGGGTGCTGCCAGTTGCAGCCGCAGGCCAGCAAGGCCCTGCTGGGAGGGTTTGACCCCCCTGCCCTGCTCGGACCCTGCTGCGTTCTGCATGGCATGGGCCTCATCAAAGGCCAGCACGCCTTCGAACTCCGCGCCCATCCATTCGAGGATCTGGCTCAGTCGCGTGGTGCCGCATTTGCCCGCGGACCGCAGCGTGGCGTAGGTGACGAAGAGGATACCGTCGCCCATCGGGACCGGCTGGTCCGATTTCCATTTGGAAAGCGGCTGGATGTCGGCTGGCGAGCCGCCGAGATCGGTCCAGTCGCGGATGGCGTCCTCGATGAGCGTAGCGGATTTGGAGACCCAGATCGCCTTCCTGCGCCCGGAAAGCCAGTTCACGAGAATGAGCCCCGCGCATTCGCGGCCCTTGCCGCAACCGGTGCCGTCGCCGAGGAAATAGCCAAGGCGATAGGCACGTGCATCCGGGTCATCATCGGCGCGCGTCAGCTTGGTCTGGTCGTCATCGATGGTAAACCGACCGGGCAGATCGCGCCCATGGGCATCATGCGCCATGATGATGGTTTCCAGCTGCGCCTCGGAGAGATGTCCCTCCCCGATCAACCGTGCGGGCAGCCGCAAGTCATCACTGCCCATGTTTGAGGGCATGGGCGGGGCAACCGAGGCCATGGCGATGCTTTCAACGAGCGGCGTGGGATGTTCCTGCGCACCCGCAATCTCGATCCGCTGCGGCCGGTAGCGCGCATAGATGTCCGAGATCGGCGTGTTGTCGCGCGGGGTCTCAAAGCTTGTGAAGCTGAGCGGACGGACGGCATTGGCCCGGGGTTTGGAGGCGGCAACAGGCGAAGCGGCGGTCTTGCGCGGGGCAGATGATGGAACGGTCGGCGGCCCGTGAGGGATCACCGCCGCCTGTTGTACGGGGCGACTCTCGGTCCGGGTCGCGGCCACGACGTCGACAAAAAGAAGGGCCTCATCCAGATCGCACACAATGGCGCGGATCATCTCGCCGCCCTCCTGCACCTTGTCGAAGATCATCAGCTGGGTTTCGACAGAGGTGCCAAGCTTGCGGTAGACCTGCCCCGGCATCGTCAGCGCCAATCTCGGCGTCAGGAGACCGCAGGCGCGGGACCAATGCGCGGCATCGCGCTCGGGCGTGAATCCCGGCGGCATGATCGCCACAAGCCGCCCGCCGGGTGCCAGGCGCTTTGCAGCAGCGATGAGATGCTTGGCGGCGATGTGCTTGTCTCGGGAGCGATCGACCGAGGAGGCGAAGGGCGGGTTCATCACCACGACGTCGGGTAGAACCGGCGTCTGCAGCAGATCATCGATATGCTCGCCGTCATGGCCCGTCACCTCGCCGCCGAAAACCGCGCGCAGGAGGCGCTGGCGAAAGGGGTCGATCTCGTTGAGAATAAGCGCGGCACCGGCCTGGGCGGCGAAAGCGGCTAGGGCACCGGTGCCAGCCGAGGGCTCCAGCACAGTCTCGCCCTTGCGAATGGCTGCCGCCCGCACGACCATTGCCGCGAAAGGCAACGGCGTGGAAAACTGCTGCAGCCGGATCTGCTGCTCTGACCGGCGCATTTCCGTCAGCAGCCGTGAGGCAAGCAGCTTTGCAGCGGCGATGTCACCTGCCTCGCTGTTCCCACGCAGCAGCATTTGGACGGCAGCGGCTTGCATCAGGTCATATGCCATGCGCCAGTCCCAGGCACCGCCGGCATCGCTGCCATGAAACGTCTCGCGCATAATGCGCGCCAGCGCTGAGCTGCGCAGGGGCTGGTGATCGATCTCCGTGCCGATCTGCGCCAGCGCAGAGGCGAGGTTAGCGTCGGAGATTGAGAGAGCCGGATTTGCCGGTTTGGGCTTGGTCATGGGGATTTCCTTTGGATCTGGGTCTGAGTTCCAAAGGACAAAAAGCCCGCTTTTGCTTTTCAGGGTGACGGGCCCGAAAGCTATTAACAAGGGCGGGCCGTCAACGCGGTCCGCCTTCCTCAGCAACAAAGAGAAAGCCACGCAGCAAAACCGCCGAACTTGTTGATCAATAGAGCCGACATTGAGGCAGCGCGCGGCGATCGACCGCTAGGAGCCCAGACTCACCGATGCTGCGGGGCGCGCGAATGTCGGCTTTCGTCCGGCGCGTCGCACCATGATGGAGTTAGTCAGCTTCCACCAAGTCACTCCGGGCATCGCGGATGATCATCCACGACGAATGCAGGAAAAGCCCCGCGATCGCGAACGCGACGATCAGGTCGGGCCATGCACTGCCAAGCCACGCGACCAGCCCGGCGGCGATGACCACGGCGAGGTTGCCGATGGCGTCGTTGCGAGAGAACAGCCAGACGGCTCGCATATTGGCATCACCCTTGCGGTGCTTTAGCAGCGGCAGCACCGCGAGGATGTTTACGATCAGCGCACCTACCGCGAAGGCTCCCATCAACCCGGCTTCTGGCGTGGTCTGGTTGAGGACACGCCAGAGCGTGCTGCCGACAACGCCAAGGCCCAGAAGGCCCAGAAACACGCCTTGGATCATCGCCGACCGCGCCCGCCATGTCAGGCTCCAGCCGATGGCGAGCAGGCCCAGAAACGTGATCGCACCATCGCCCAGAAAATCGAGCGCGTCTGCCTTCAGCGCCTGCGAACCGGACAGGAACCCGCCGAACATTTCGACCACGCCGTATCCGAGATTGAGCGCGACCACGATCCAGAGCGCGCGGCGATAGCTCGGGTCCTTGTAGGCCGGATCGGACGATGTATCGCCGTCCTCGATCTTCTCGAAACCGTAGCCGGTCGCGTCGAGCGCGGGCCGCACTTTCGGCAGATCGCCGTCCGCGATCCGCAATGTCATGATGTGGGTGGCGGCGGACACTTTCACGTCGCCTTCGGCCACGCCCGCAGACCGGGCCGCGCGCTCGATCTCGGCGGCATCTTTCGCGCAGTCCATGCCTTGCACCCGCATTCGGATCGGGGAGGAGGCTGTCGCCAACTTGCTGTTATCGGGCTGGCTCATGTGCGATCCTTTTTGTGGTGGCGGGCGAAAAGGTACGCTGCTAACGTATCAGTGGATAATGATATGACAGCGCAAAACATTCAAGACGATCTTTCGGCACCCGATACACTGGAACTGCGGGCAAAGCTCTTCCGGGGCCTAAGCGATCCCAGCCGTCTGACGATCCTCGATGCGCTGGTGTCGGACGAACGCAACGTGCAGGAAATCGTCGGGCATACGGGTTTGGGTCAGCCCAACGTCTCGAACCATCTGCGCTGTCTGCTGGAATGCGGGCTGGTCAGTCGCCGCAGCAAAGGCCGCTTCGTTCGGTATCGTCTGGCGGACAGGCGGGTCGCCGATCTCATCCGTGATGCAGATCAGCTACTTGCCTCGACAGCCAACGGAGTTGATGCCTGCCAAAGCTATACGGACTAACCGGCGCGACCTGCTGCAATGTCCTATCGGTGCGCCAAACCTGAAGCAGCCATCTGCGCATCCGCAGCGAATGCACCCTTTGTCCGCATCTTACCAGTTCGTACACGACGCAGCGAACGGCAGGTGTACGGATATGGTGGGACTTCTGAGAATTTCATCGTACCAGCCATCTTGCACACCAATATCGCCCATTTCACTCGGCTCAAAGGTGACGGGAGATTGTAACGAAGACCCCCCCTTATAGACAGCCTAAATGTAAGTGACCTACCCCCCTCTGGCATTCGACCGCACTTACCGATCGGGCACCGCTTCAAGGGAAGTTTCGAACCGCTTGCCCGCCGCTGCAGCTTCTTTCAAGAGCACGTCGAAATTGTCAGGTGGATTGCTATCTTCCAACATCCCTTTGAACGTCGCATAGGCATCCGTCTTGCTGCCGTAGGCGCGCAGGGTCTTGTCGTCGTTCACCCAGGCCACCACGATGACCTTCGCATCGCTGTTGAACCGATAGAACAGCCGATACTGCTGGAAGAATTTCGCCCGGAACCAGTGCTTGCGGTGATCGCCGAGTGTGCCGCCTTGCCGGAAGGCGGCGGCACCCGGATCTGCCGGTATGGCCTCGGTGACCAGCTTGAAGATGGCGGCCAGCCGTTTCGTCGGGTTTTTCTTGCGCCAGGTCTTAGGATCGCGTGCCTTACGCGCCTCGACCACTTCAATCAGCCCTTCGAACTGATCCAGAAAGAGCGGATGCGCATAAATCGACCATCCGTTTACGACAAGGGGCGCTTGGGCGGGCACGCTATCGCCGCTCATTCATCCTCGAGCGATAGCGGCGCATCGAGATCGACGTCAACGTCTCCGACCAGTGCTGCCAGACGGTCATGCAAAGCCCCATCGAACGCCCGAATGCGGTCCGGATGCGCCTTGATATCGGCCTCGACAAAATCGAGAAAGGCTCCGAGCACGGGATCTTCCTCGTCGCTGCGCACGGGCTCGATATAGACCCTGCCACTCGGCTCGGTGCAGTAGCGAATCTGGTCGCCCTTGCCCAGCTTGAGCTGTTTGCGCACACCCGCCGGCACGGTCGTCTGATACCGATCCGTGAGTTTCGAGACATCTTGTGCGAGGGCTGTCATGGCAGTCTCCTGAAGAAAAGGTTCTTTGCTGCCCGCGATAGGTAATGCATTTGCATTGCCTTGTCAAGACAAGCCGCAGCATCTGCTGTCGCCGGGCAGGTCGATGAACCGTCCGGCGCAGGACCTAATTTCGCCCCGCCAGGAACTCCGCCAGCACCGGGCTAGCCGCACCTTTCGCGGAGCTGAGCAGCTCCGAGCCCGCAAGCGAGGCCTTCGACAGGCGTACGAGCCCACCAGTTTCCTCGATGCGGTAGCAGCGGCGCTTTTGCCTCCCGCGCCTGTAGTGGGTCGCGGTGACAATCTGGCAGGTACTGCCATCGGTGAGCGTCACAGGTGCTGCGAGCTTGATCTTGTCGCCTTCCTCGTAGTCCGGGATCGCAGCCCAGTCCTGGCAGCGCTGGCGCCAGGCATGAGCATAGCTGTCTGGGTCTTTCAGCTCGGACAGCAGGGCCAATAGGCTCAGTGGCGCGCGGGGTTCGACCGGTCCCGCGCTTTCCTCCATGTCCTTGTAGCCCCAGCAGCCGTCATCGTATCGGGTGAGGAAGACAGCCCCGAACGTGATGGAGCCATCCGCATCGGTCATATAGGTCGCGTCTTCGACAGCGGTGCCGTCGAGATTGGTGACCCTTGCCGCCGCATACCAGGTGGAGGCGACCTTGCAGGCCTTGACCAGTTCAGTTTTGCGCGTGTCGCCCTCGAAGGTGCAGAGCCGTGTAATTTCCGCCTTCTCATCCGCGTAGGATTTGATACGGCGGTCGGTGTAGAAAAGCCATCCCACTATGCCGCCCTCCGATCATCGAGTTCCATCAGCGCATCGAGAGGCACGCGGTAGGGCTGCATGGCGTCGAAATCCTCGCAATTGCCGCAGTTCTGCACGATCGCGAAGGTGTCGCAGGCATCCTTGAGAATGACCCGGAAGGTGCCGCCGAGGCCCGAGGGCACCTCGTAGGTCCCGCCGATGAGATAGTCCGAGGCGCGGCGCACGAAGACGCGGATGCTGTGGCCATCGGTGGCGAGGCGGATGGCCCCCTGCCCCCGGTCGATGAGTACCTGCACATCGTCGAGGATGTCGGTGTAGAACTGGCCGGTCAGATCGCGAAACGCCATGCGGCGCTGCGCCATCCAGTCAGTGTCGCGAAACGGGTTCATGCCGTCGGCGAAAGCAAAGGAGGGATCGGCCTGTTCGGTGGTGACGATGCGGGTGGTCGTGCCATCGATGCCGTTCGAGCGCAGATGCACACCATTGCCGACGATGAGGATCAGGGCCGGCCTGTCCACGGGCCCGTTCCAGTTGGGCAGGAAGGTTTTGCAGGCACGCGCATGGGCGATCTGCGCCGCAACTGCGGAGGCAGAGAACTTGAGAATAGCCATGAGGATGTCTTTCCGTTGGGTGTGGGAGGGGTCGACCCGCGCGGGGAATGCCTCGCGCGGGTCGCGTGATGGCTCAAGCCGCTTGCGCGACCTCGCTGTCAGGCTCGGGGGTTTCCGAAGCGGGCTCCGCCTCATCAAAGGCGATACCGGCGGTCTGCATCATCGGCGGGCACCAGGCGGCCACGGCAGCGCGCTGCGCGTCCGTGAGTGTGGCGAAGGGTTCGGCGAAGAGCTTGTCGCAGAAGGCGACGATCTCCTTCTTGCTCGAAGAGGCCAGCGTGACTGCCTCCTGGGCGAGACCCAGATCCTCGCCAAGGATTTTCAGGAGCCAGGCCTTCTTGAAGCGATTGAACAGCGCCGCGTTGGGCGTCCAATGGGCTCGAATGTCGGGCATGATCTCGATCTCGAAGTCATGCATCAGGCTGTCGCGCTGCCGGTCCCGCGCGAAGCAGGACTGCGTCGTGCTGGCCGTGGCATAGGCGACGAGCTTGGCCTTCTCCCCTGTCTCCAGCGCGCGAAACGCCGCGAACTGATCGGCGGGCGCGCGGGTGTCATCGAGCCACGAGAGGTCAAGCGCATCATGCGCCGCCGCCACCTGCTCGAGCGAGGTCCCGTCGATCTCGTCCATCTTGGCGTGGGTCCGGTATTCCTTGCGGGCCTCAACCTTGATCGCCTGCGTGACGCTCATGCCGCTGGCCAGAACGTCGCTCACCAGCTTGAAGAGGGTCAGATCGAGCGTGGCCTCGGGATGCAGCGCCATCGCGGCGCCAAGGGCCATGGCTCGCTCGGTCTTGAGGTCCTCGGCCAGTGAAGCTAGATAAGTGATTTCGCCGGCGTCCGGGGCTTCTTCCCCGGTCGGGCCAGCCGAGGAGCCGCGTGCGCCCTCCTCTTTGACGGTGTCTTCCGGGCGGACGAGACCAACATGGAGCGTGATCTGCCCACCCTGCCACGAGGCGATCACCCCAGACCGTGCGAGGTCCCCGGCGCTGTAGGCCTCCTGCAGATCGCGCGCTTCCTCTTCCAGAGCGTCCACGCGCTCGTAAAGCGCGTTGTAGGCACCGTCCTCGAGCCCCTCATCCTCCATCTCGAGCTGCAATTTCTCAAGCTCGGCGGTGATCTCATCGATGCGCTTCTGGGCAGCCTCATCCGGCTCGATCGGGCCGGGATAGACGCGGCCGTAGTCGGCCATGGTCGCGTAATCATAGCGCACCATCGCATCGGCCCAGGCAAAGCCCAGCCTCATACGGGTCTCTGCGGCGGCGGCACCGAGCTTCTCGAGCAGGATGGTCTCGACCAGAGCCGCATCCTCAAGCACGGAATGCTCTTCCAGCAGATCGGCCGCGACAGCGCCGCCACGCGCCTCATAGTCTTCGCGCACGAAGGCCCCGATATCGTCGCTAACCTGCACCCCGCGGGATTTGAGCGCCTGACGGACGGTATAGGCCTGCAGGTAGCTGTCTTCCTTGGTGAGAGCCTCAAAGACCTCGCGCTGCACCTCCTGGCTCGGGTGCTCGGCAAAGGCCTTCATCGTGTCGAGCGTGATCGTCTTGGCCCGGGCCGCGGCGCGAATGTCGGGGTGGATCAGACCATAGCGCAACCGACCTTTCACGGCGGCGACGGTCGTGCCGAATGTCTTCGCGATGGTCTCGGGCGTCTGGCCGTCGACCTCCATCATCCGGGCGAAAGCCTCGAACTCGTCGATTGCGTTCATCGGCGCCTGGGTGATGTTCTCGGCGAGCGACAGCGCCGTGGTGACGTCGCACTCCTCAGGGACAAGGCGGCAGTCCACCTTGGTCTTCGCCGTGAAGCCCTTGGCGGCCTTGTCTGCGATCAGCTCCTTCAGCGCGGCATGGCGCCGGCCACCGGCGAGGACAGCGTATTTCCCGTCGAGCTTCTGGACCAGGAGCGGCTGCAGGAGACCCAGCACAGCGATGCTGGCTTTCAGATGGGCGATGTTTTCGGGGTCATAGGTTTCCGGCGCGTTGCTGCGCACATTGGCGGGATGCGGGACGAGATCGCCGATAGCGACGGTAAGGGGAGCAAAGCTTGTGGTCATGGGATATCCTTCCAGGAGGGTGAGGTGTGGCCCGCGCGCTCACGCGCGTGACCAATCCCCGGCTTCAGGGATCACCACGACAAAAGGCCCACTTTCCCTTTGAGAGGTCAGCGGGCCTTCATCGTCTCAGATGTCAGGGTGAGGAGTCCCCTGCCTTACCAGTCGCGCGCCAGCATGATGGTCAGCACGCGCACGGTGGTGGCGGGATTGTCCGGGGTCTCAGCCCCATAGCGGAAGTCCGAGTCTGCTTCATAGAGATCGATCTTCCAGAACACGGTCTCTCCCCGGATCTCGACCGCCCCGAAATCGTGCCAGCCCTCGGGATCATTCTCAGGCTCGAATGTGGCAAACTCACCGGTTGCCTTGACCGCCTCGGCCATGAAGCCATCGCCGGCCTCCATAAGCGAGCGGGTGACATGCATGCGGCCCTGGATGGGTTGCGCGGGCGGCACCCCAAGGCATGCAAGTTTGCGAAACGCGTCGTTCTGCACCGCGATCACGGTCGGATCCGGACGGTCTGGCTGGGGTTGAACATTCATGGACATGGGGATCTCCTTTGAGAGGTTTGAAACACCCTTCTCAAAGCCCGCTTTTTCTTTTCCGCTTGGCGGATGAATCGAGGCCGAAGGCGCCCTACCCGAACAGCCCTTTGGGTCTGTAATTCGGGTTGGGGATGGTTTCGATCCAGCCGCCTTGGTGCTTGATGCTCTCGAGCGCTGCCGAGAGTGGATAAGCGCCCTCGGACGGGCTCCACCAATAAGCTCCGCGTTTGAAGGTGATGATCTTGCGGCGGCCGTCGCTGAAGCAGGCCACCCGCAGCGTCTTGGGTTCCTTACGTGACATTGGTGTCTCCGTTCTCCGTGCGGTCAGGCGGCCTCGGCACTGCGCCCTGCCCTGCCTGCCTCCGATCTGGCGATCAGATAATCACAGGCGCGCTGCGCGTCCGCGGCGTGCCGGAAGATCGCGCCCTTGTCCGACCGAAGGACCCGCAACCAGTTGTGGAGGTAGGCGGCATTCATCTCGAGCGTATGCGCCGTGAAGCCGAGCGTCTGACCCAGGAACACCGAGGTCAATTCCGCGACGATCTCCTCGCGCGCATAGGACGTGTTGCCAAACTTCGAGAACCCGAAATCGCGGTTCAGTCGATGCGGGGCTTTCGTGGCATGGGCCAGCTCATGGACCCAGACCCCGTAGAAATTGCGCGGGTCCTGGAACCGAGTGATGGACGGCATGTAGACCTTGTCCACGGGCGGCAGATAGTACGCTTCCGTTCCCGTGAAGACGGTTGTGATGTCGATGGCATCGAAAAACGCCTGCATGTGCGGGATGGGCTCTGACGGCGGATGCTCGGGCACGGGCTCCGGGTCGGGGAAGAAGCTGTCGGGCAAGCCCTCGATCTGGCAGGCATTGAACACGCGGTAGGATTTCTGGAAGCGGAAGATACGGGCTCCCTCGGAGTGATCATCCGCGTCGCTGCGGTCATGCTCATCGCCGCCGGCGTCCCTCCGGCTTTGACCGTAGTAAACGACGACAGAGGACTTCTCGCCCTTGCGAACCTTTGCGTCCAAGGCATTGGCCTGCGGCAACGTCATCCAGAAGGGAGAGCTGTGGCCCGCCATCACGGTCCGCATCGTCAGCAGGAAGTTGTTCACTCCCTGGTAGGGTTCTCCGCCCACGCGCAGGGGACGAGAGCTGCCACCTGCGGTCCATGGCTTGCGCCACGGCAGGACGCCGCGCTCAATGATACGGATGATTTCGTTTGTGATGACCTCGGAGGCATCGAATTTGGGCGTGCGGGATCGGGCCATGGCTGGCCTCCTTTTCGAGTTTTGGTGAGAGGGAGTGGTGACTAGGTTGACCGACAGGGGCGCGGATCGTTGGCGATCCTGGCACCGAGGGCTTCGACCATGTCGATGTAGGTGGTCAGCGACACGGACTTGCCGGGACCCGAAGAGTCAGGGTCGACCGATCCGTCCCGCGCCACCCGCGGCAGGTTCGCGAAGGCGATGACATCGGTGACGGGTCGGATATCGATGAACGGGGTCCCTCGTGCGACCGCAAGAGTGGCCAAGGGAAAGCGCTCGATCGGCGCGAAGGTCGAAACGGTGGTCCAACCGAGATGGATGAATGTCCCGCCCTCTCCGCAGATCACATGTGCGTTTGGCAATAACGCCGCCTGCTTCAGATGGCTGAGATCACACAGGACGGTTTCGTTTTCGAGCCGCTTCGCCAGCCCCAGCTGATCGGTTCGGCGTAGTTCCTTGTGTCGCCACCACGAGGCAGCGGTCGCGCGCAACACGCGCAGGACACCTGTTTGCATCGGAATGCCCTCTATCAGGAACGGCAGACCGGAACCCGGCCCGGACCCATCCGAGGGACCCCAAAGGCCCTCATCCGTCAGTCACAAAACCCGAAGGACACTTTTACTTTTCTCGGGCATTGACCCTGTCCTGGCCAATTTCAGCGGATCCTCACCACACCGCGCCATGCCTGCGTTTTTGTCGAAGCCATTGATTTGGAACAGCAAAGGAATCTGGGGACGCAAAATCGGCAACGGGAATCGGCAAAATCTTGCACAAGTTGCTAAATTATCGTTGCTTGGCAGATAGTTAGCAGATTCAGCAGACCGGCAAGATATTTTTCTACAGCCCAGCCTACATCTGCGGATGCGTAACATCTTTTAATCTTACCCTCTTACGCCGCTTGCCCGCTGAGCCTGCCATAAAAGCTACGCTCAAGATGCAGCTCCCCTGCCCCGGCTTTCTCGACCATGCCGCGCAGATATCCGCCTGGTGAGGCAACCTCGCCCGCGCTGTGCTTCTCGAACACAAGTGCAAACGCAGCCGTGGCCATCTGAGTGCCCATTCGGTCCTGAGCCACGTTCCAAGCATGCTCCGAAATCCCGATCATCGGCCTGAGTTGCCCGGCAACCCGATGCAGATCGCCCCAATCCTTCAGGAATCCGCCCATATTACGCGCCCAGGACGCGAACTCTGGACAGGCCTGCATGATTGTTGGCAGGTCAAGCGCGGTTCGCTTCTTGCGCACCTCTGCAACCCAGTCTTCCAGTTCCCCATCAACCCGCTCCTCGGGTCGTGCATTGGGCACGACATCCGCCGCTTCCTCTTTTTCAGAGGAATTACTTATTACAGGAATAAGTTGATTTGTAATTAGTATATGAGGTTCAGAAATGACCTCCCTGGGGTTCATTTCTTGAGTCTTCTTCATAACTTGGGCGTCATTTTTGTCGGTGTTTTCCACAGGGTTTATCGCACCAGTCGCCTTGAGATAGGCCACCTCGACTCGTTCCTGAAGTTCCTTGAACCACGCCAGTAGTCGCTCCAGTTGTTCAGAGGCTTGATGGCGGCGCGGAAGTCGGTCCAGAAGCTCCTCGAAGAGACCCGTGAATTGCGTCCAGGGCCCGCGCAACGCGCCGCTTACCGCCGCCTCGATCCGCGCGCGGATCATCCGGCGCGCAACCGTGATCTGACGCTTCAAGCGCTGGCAGAGCTCGTGCTCGGCCTGCAACTCGGCCTGCAGCTCTTCAAACTCCTCGACTCGAGCCGAAAGCGGCGACAGATCGAAGCCGTAGGCCTCGACGATACGCCCCTCAGCGTCTCTGCGGCCCCACCGTTTGCCATTCGGGCTATCCTGGAAAGAGATCACACCGTTCTCTGCCAGACGCCGCGCATGACGCTTCAGTGCCGACAGAGAGAAGCCGGTCTGTTCCATCAGATAGGCGTTAGAGGCCCAGACGATCGGGCGCTGCCCCTCCTCCCAGTCCTGGGCCTGCGTGAAGGCCCCCAGTGTATCGATGAGCATCATGTCGCCGGCCTTCAGACCGATATGCGCTCCAACGCGCTTGAGCGCGACAAATGCCCGCGTCTTGGGTACTGCTACCCGTTCACCGGCTTGGGCAAGCTGCTCAGCAACCCCAAGACCCGGTGTCGGCTTGCGCCAACCTGTATGTTTCATGCCTGTATCTCACCTCCGGTTGTGTGGAGGCAAAAGAAAGCCGTTCGCTCAGAAGCGTTCGTCGTTGACAGTGAATCCTGTGAGATTTATCTTGAAGGTGACCAAACCATTAAGATCAGCTCTCAGGCCACACCGCTTGGGGGCTTTTCTTTTGCCGTTAATTCACTTGTCGTTCCTTTTTTGCTCCTTGCCTCATCGTTCCGAAGAACATCTCACCAACGCTGTCTTCAGTCGGTATCCTTCTCCGCGTCTTCGACGTTCAAATAGCTTGCGACTAAGTCTCCAAGCTTTTCGAGACGCTCTTGGTCAATCGGCACTCCTGCAACCTTGATTGATAGGTTTCCATCGACGGAAGTGACCGAAAGATTTCGGTTGCCCACCTTGCGCTTTACGGTGAGTTTTTGGGGCTTTGTCTTTGGTTTTGGCTTGGCTTTGTTCGTTCTCTCCAAGCTCGCTAAAGCACCCTGTAAATCGCGAAAGCTCATGTCGTAGACGTTCTTGAACGTGTTCAAGATTTGATCCTGCGCAGCGAAAACGGACCGTGCTCGCGAGACTAGGCTCTCATGCACACCAATTTTCTTGGCGAAGGCCACAGCTGTCAGTTTCTCTTCGCCAGAAGCCAGCGTCTCATACATTTCACCAATCGAAACCAATCGCTCAAAAGGGCTGAGATTCTCGCGCTCCTCATTCTCGCGAAACCGCAGAAACAACATTTCAAACTTGCTGTTCTCAGCGTTTCGCGCGTCAGGCGGAGCAAGTATTGCACGAAGGGGTACACCGAGCTCTGACGCGGCAGCCAGTCGGCGGCGTCCTGTCAGCATCACGAATGGAACCCCCGCGATATTCGACGGGTCCAACGGATCCGGCTGCCAATCCGGATCCTCCGGCCACACTAGAATGGGCGTGTCCTGCCCGTTCGAAGCGATGCTGTTTACCAAAGACCTGAAGGCTTCCTGGGACATCCAGTCTTGTCGGCGGTCGGTTCCCATTGGATCGGAGATTTGATCTGGCGACAGGCTTATCTCATGGCGACCGTTGAGGATATCCAAACAAAGCTCGGCTCTGCTTCGCTCTACTGCAGCTTGCGACTGCGCAAGCGCTCCTGATTTCCAGGCACTGCCGGCCCCCTTGAAAGGAGTCGAAACAGCATCACTCGATTCTGTCCTGCCTTCGGAGCCGCTCGCACGTTCCTTGTTTGTATCGAGATTGGTAGCCTTGCTGACCAGCGACCTTGGAATACTGCGTTTCATGCTTCACCCTCGCCGTCATCTTCATAGAATTCGTCCATCCAAGTATTGGCGTAGCCACGTTCGAGTCCTGGCCAGAGTCGCGATACTATGGCGTCGTTCACGGCGTCGGCATTCGTGATGAACCGGTTGATCCCCTTGCGCTTTCCCGGCGTGTCTGGCTCGTATTCGTATACGGACTGATAGACGTCCGAAGCGTTCGAGATCGCGTCGGAACGCAAATAAAACACGGGCAGAATCTCCGTGGGGCAATGTTCTAGCAGGTTTCCGATGTGGTTAAGATCCTGCGCATTGGACCGTTGAACGATCGTTGGCAACAGCATGTTCGCACCGGTTCCGATCTCGATCCTTTCATGGGCCAGGATGTGCTGAAGCATCCCAAGCAGGCCAGTCACAAAGGTCGACAACGTCGCAATGTCGAACCCCTTCATGGTTTGCGGTATGACCAGCGAAGTAGACGCAATCACGTTATTCAACTGGAACAGTGTTAGCGCGGGTTGATAGTCGATGATGATGACATCCAGCGTCTCCGCTAGTGCGGTGTCGAGCCGCTCCTGGTCGACCTTGCCGTCGACTACCAATTCGTTGGGTAGCGTTTTCGGTGGGTGGCCCGCTTTCCAGCGGTCGATGGCATCGCGTAGGTAGCGGTAAAAGCTCTTTCCGGCGGGGGCTTCGCGGACAAGCCGCGCAATCTGGATCTCACCCTCGGACGTTTCGCCGTGAGCTGGAAGCAGACGCAGGCCTGGCCAGGAGGTCTTGAGAAGGAAGCTATCGAGCGTTTGCGCATCGTGGTCGGTATATGGCGCGTCTTCCGACTGAAAGAGTCCAGCAAAGTCCACCATGGAGGCGGTGTTTTCGTCGGGCATTTGGGGAAGGCCCTCTCCCCCAACGAAGTAGAGCGTTATTGTACTTTGCGGGTCAGCATCCATAACACCGACACGCATGCCGTAGTGCAAGCTGAGATACTGGGCAAAATGCGCGGCGCTCAGACTTTTGGCGGTCCCGCCTTTCTGGCTTGCAAACGAGATGACGGGCAAAGGTGCGTCAGGCTTCCGCCAGGCCAGGTAGTCGTACGGCCGCTTTGCCGAGGCTGCCAGAAGGGCCCGCATGTGCATCAATTCTGAAAGCGTGAAAACACGCTCTCTTCCAACATATTCTCCTGCGGGAAAGTCATCGCTCGAATTGGCGAACTTGGTCAGATACTGAATACTCACATTGAGAAACCTAGCGCACTGGCGCATGGACCAGGTTCGCTTGATGCGCTGACGCAAGGTGAGTTCCTTGTTCACTGCCACCATCGTGCGCTCAAGCCCACGTGACAGATCCGTCAAAAACTGTTCTAAACTACCGCTCAT